>CAZZEB010000113.1:1598-2474 GCA_964652495.1 uncultured Gammaproteobacteria bacterium | reverse complement strand
AACTGATGAAGCTCAGTAATCTCAGAAAAGCTAGAAAATTGGGTGAATATAAGATATCAGATAGAAGTATCCTTGATAAATTACCAATGGTGAAGTTACGAAGAAAAGGGGGAATTCACACTACTAATGCAGTAATAACATGTGATAATGGTTATTATGTCCTTACTCTAGAAGGAGTGACAGTCACTATATGAGAATGTTATTTAGAAATTAATGCATAATTTTTAATTCGAATTATAATGTAAAGTAATAGACATAATTGTTGAGCAGGATCACTTCCAATGAGATTCCTAAATTTAAAGCATTTGGCCTCACATAGTAATATTTCATACATTTGAAATTTTAAAATATTACTTATATAATCCGATAGTATGACTTCAGAAGCAAAAGAAGTTGGTAATCAGTTAAGAATCGCCGCCAAAGCTGCAGGATATACTGGTTTAAAGCTAGCTGAGAGTTTACGTACATATCGACCAGTTGTATCAGATTGGATGAATGGTAAAAAGCCTATTAGTTCTGAATATTTTGGTCGTATGCTTATTGTGTTCGACGGTAAGACCGACACTGAAAATTTAGTTGAGGCTTGGTCTATATTTTTACAAAATAAAAAGAAAAATATTTATCTCCCTAAAAAACCACTGAATCCATTAGCCGAGTCAATTAGAAATATAAGATTAGCTCGAAATTTTTCAGCAAAAGAATTTGAAGAAAAAATGGGACTGAATAGCTGAAAAGATTATTATGTATCTAGACGGGTAACAGTTGAGATGTTAGGAGAACTATTAGTCAGATTAAATGATTTCAGTCCTAATGATGAAGAATGGGAGTCAATAACTGAAGGTATTAGTTGGAAAATAAACCAAGCTATGAATGAGT
>CAZZEB010000113.1:0-1588 GCA_964652495.1 uncultured Gammaproteobacteria bacterium | reverse complement strand
CTTTATCTTTTAGTGCTCCTTTTATAAAGAAAACGCCAGATCAAGAAGGTCTAATGAGTCTCAAAGAAGCAGGGAAAATACTAGGTATTAGCCGCGGAGGAGTTAGATTAAGGCTTCTTAAAATGGGAGTTACGCATATTTATGTTTCCCCAGAAGAATTAGATCAACTAATTCAAAATCCCTCTCGACGAGGACAACCGCGAAAAGATCGGTCAAATAACATTTAATTAACTAAATTTAAAAAACTTCTTTGGAAATTCTTCGATGAGATGCTTGATTAATTACTGCTGTTCCGACAAGTAAAGCTGTTATACCACCCGTAAAAAGTGCGCCATCAATTGTTCTTCTTATTCCGTAATTTGGGGTTGTTCCACTTTGAGGATCCACTAATAACTTTTTGTATTCATCTCGTTGCTCTTGGATTTGTGTTTCCTGTTTTACAACTTCTCTAGCAGCTAATATCTGAGTTCTTTCTTGTGGCATGATATTTGATTCGAAAATGATACCCTGTCGTTGAGCAGCATTGATTATCCGAAATGATTCACTAATCATTGATGTAGATTCTTGTGATGGGTATTCGCTTAAAGCTAAAGCTTTCATTTCTTTTCCAGTATTTAAATAATCAATAGCGCTCGTAAAGACTGCGGCGATACCAAAAGCAGCAACTAAATAAGCACTGAGTTCTAATCTTCGGGCTCTGGTAAATGCTTCCTTTGAATTCATACTGAGGATTATAGTATTTATTTTCGAAAAATCCAATTTGGCTAAATATAAAAATTTATCGACGGAAGATTGAATCTAATATTGATTGACCTAACTGTAATATAGCTAAATCAAGTCTAGTTAGAGGAGCTTGCGTTCTGATAGCGTCGAATGTTTTACTACGAGCCGGATCTTGCTCCATTTGATCCCAATTTTGTGCCAATCTACCAGGACTCATTACTATAAAATCTGTCATAATTGGTTTTAATAGACTGGTTAAACCATATGGATTAAATCCATAAAATACCTGATTAGCTTTATTTATGTAATCAATAGCAAATTGTGAGCTTCTTTCTGCTCGTCGGGTAAGATCACCCCTAGTTAAACCGTTGGAATTGTGTATTGGTGCAAATTTACTGTCGCGATAATTATTGTAATAATTCTCTATATAAGTTGTTATTGCTAAAGCATAAAACTTTTGATCAGGCAAACCGCTATACGGAGATGCTATCTGAGCTTTTGGTCGGACTAAATCGTTGCTTGGAGGAGCAGTGACTGACCTTTTTTGTAATTCCTTATTTATTCTCACGGCAGGTATTTTATACTATAAGACTATATTTGTAAACACCAGTATGATAGTGATTTTATGGTAGGCTCGAAATTTGACATTTACATTGTCTGTGAGATACATTAGCCGATGTTATAAATGTTTGGCAGTTTGATTTATTAAGTGGCCAAATATTTGATCTATTTATCGGCTTAAGGAGAGTCGATTTCTTCCTAAATTTTACGCACTCAATTTGACTTTTTAATTACTATAAGATATAATTCATGCTTAAATTCTGATATTTACTGTCAGAACCAACAAAACTATGTTTAAAAAACT
>CAZZEB010000112.1:0-3634 GCA_964652495.1 uncultured Gammaproteobacteria bacterium | reverse complement strand
CAATACATCCCGGAATATCCAACTAATAGACCACTAATGATTGAAGTAACCATGAAGGAAAGTCCCCCTGCAGTGCCCACTAAACCATTAGCCTTATCCCGACTATCCGCCGGTACCAAAAGAGTAACTAGGGTTGGAAGAGCAATATTACGGAGATTTCCGACTACAACACCCACCATTAAAGATAAAACGAAAACCCAGAATATTGGCTGATTAAATTGTTTAAAATAATCAGGGCCAACAAATATATATATTGCAAAGGCAATTGAATAAGCGATGACTGAAACAATACTTGAAGAGATCATGACATTCTTTTTCCGGTGATGATCAACTAAACTACCAAACCAGATGCCTGTAGAGGCAGTCATAACTAAATACAAACCACCGATAATTGAGGTTGCCATAACAGATCTTGTTTGCAGATAGACAAAAAAAGTAATCGCAAACCAGATAATGAAATTTAGAGTCCCAGCTAAGGTGTTATTTAATAATAATTGATAAAACAAAGCCATCTGATGATTATATCTTAATTAATGTAAGTCTACTGTCAGAAATTAATAGTATATAATCGGTTTATGAATGAATCATCCGCTGTTATTGATTTTAACCTCGAAACAAAACGATTGACTGTCCGCAATTGTAATAATTTCCCAGACCAGCTTTGGGATTATACAGATCAAGCTGAAATTCTCGATATGTCATTTGGAGCAATGACTACTCTACCTAAAGATATTAGCCGTTTTAATAAAGTAAAAACTGCATTTTTCTCTAATCATCAATTTGAAAGTATTCCAGAGAGTTTATCTGAATGGAAAAGTTTGAATATGGTTGGATTTAAGTCATGTAAGATTACTGGTTTTTCAGCAAGCTCCTTACCGAAGCACTTAAAGGGACTGATTCTAACTGACAATCAAATTCAGGAACTACCGAGTAATATTGGGGAGTTATCAGAACTTAGAAAATTAATGTTGGCTGGTAATTATTTAGAAGCTTTACCTGAAGATTTATTAAGGTGTGCTAATTTAGAATTACTTCGACTACCAGTTAATCAATTATCAGTTTTTCCAGAATGGATTTTAGAATTGCAAAAACTTGGATGGTTTAATGATTCTAGTAATCAGTACAGTCGACCTTTTAACAAGGAGATGCTTGATCAAAAAATTGATTGGTCACAAATAAAAACAGGAGAGATTTTGGGAGAGAACTTACGCAATACAGTTTATCGATCTGAAGTTACAGGATATGGAGAGATGGCAGTTAAGATTTATGGTCACGGACTAACAACCGATGGATTGTCTGATGATGAAATGAATCTTTGTTTAATTGCTGGGACTCATCCAAATCTAATTGGAGCTGTAGCTAAAACCTATGACCCCCAAAGCAAGCGGTCTGGATTAATTATGCCATTTATTGATAGTTCTTATTCACGGTTGGGTAGTCCTCCAAGTTTAGATTCTTTAACCAGAGATGTATTTAACTCAGTTCAAATTTATAGTTCAGAGACAATTCGGCGAATTATTCGGGGAATAGTTGCAGCGACAAAACATCTGCATAACAACGGGATTATGCATGGGGATATTTATGCACATAATGTATTAATTAATGCTGCCGGAAACAGTATTTTAGGTGATTTTGGAGCAGCAACTTACTATGATCTGGAAAGCGATCATAATCAAAGACGACAAAGAGTCGATGTTCGAGGTATTGGATATCTAATTGATGATTTAATTAGCTTAGGGAATGGTGATTATGGAGATTTAAAAAAATTGCGGCAGGCCTGTTTAAATCCAAAGATTGATGAGGTTCCATTATTAGAAGATCTAGAAAAAGCCTTAAATAATAACTAATTAATTTTGGATATAATCCGGATCCATCCAAAAGATCTCCCAACAATGACCATCTAAGTCTTCAAAACTTTTACCGTACATGAAACCATGGTCTTCAGCGGGTCGGGATTCCTTTCCGCCAGCTTTAATTGCTTTATCAAAAAAAGTGTCTACCTCTTCTCGGCTCTCAGCGGATAAGGCATTAATAACTTCAATTGAGCTCGCAGTATTAATAATTTCTTTATGGGTAAAAGTTTTAAACTTTTCTTCTGTTAATAACATCGCAAAGATATTATCGCTAATAACTAAAGCAGCTGCGGTATCATCGGTGAATTGCTCATTAAAACTAAAGCCTAGATCAATAAAGTATTGTTTAGAACGATCTAAATTTTTGACAGGTAAGTTAACAAAAATACTTCTTGGCATGGTATCTACCTTTAAGAAATTATATCACAGTGAGTTTAGTACAGGTCGTATTCGTGAAGTAATTTTTTATTACCTTCGATCTGGTATTTAAGTAATTCCGAATAAGTACCTGGTTTATTTGCCAGTTCTTTTGGTGTGCCCATATCTGCAACTGTTCCATTATCTAAAACAATAATACGATCAACATCCTGAATAGTTGATAAACGATGGGCAATGATAATAACCAATCGGTTCTTGAATAATTTTTCTAATGCTTCTTGAACTAATTTTTCTGATTTAGAATCTAAACTGCTGGTGGCTTCATCTAAAATTAAAATTGGTTTATCATGCAAAATAGCTCTGGCGATTTGAATTCGTTGTTTTTGACCACCTGATAGTTTTACTCCCCGTTCGCCAATATTAGCTAAAATCCCATCATCAAATTTGGAAACAAATTCATAAGCATTTGCTTGTTTTAGTGCCTCAATAACTTGCTCGTCAGTGGCTTCTGGCATTCCATACGCTACATTATCTCTAACTGTAGATGAGAACAACTCATTTTCTTGAAAAACTAGTGCCATATGCGCTCTAACCCATGAATGATCAACTTGTGAATACTTTTTGCCGCCTAAAGAGATTGTCCCTTTGCTGGCATCATAAAGCTTAAGAATTAAATTGATCAGAGTGGATTTACCAGCACCAGAGTGACCAACCAAAGCGACTGCTTCTGCTTTATCTAATTTGAAGTTTAGGTTAGTCAAAACTTCTTTATCTTTTTCGTAACTAAAACTGACATTTTTGAATTCGATATTTGGTTGTTTGACCAAGTTAGTAACTGGTTGAGTATGATATTTTTCAATTGATTTAAGATCAAGAACTTCGAAGAAAGCTTTCGAGTCTGCTTCCGCTTGTTGAATTTGTTCCAAAATATAACTCATTCCAAATAATGGCCAACGAAGTTGATTCAGAACCTGAATGATTAATATCATCTCTCCCAAAGTTAAAACTCCTTGGAAAGTACTAGTAAAAATTAAGAATAAAATAGAGATAATGGCGATTTCTAATCCAAATTGACGAATAAAATTTAAAGCATGATATTCGGTTGATTGGCGATCATAGATCTTATTAATTTGCTGATACTGACCAGAAACGTAATCCCACTCTGGACGCTGAGTATTATAAGTTTTGACTAGGCGAATATTGCTAATAACTTCTTGGATTCGACCACGGGTAGAATCTTCATAAACATTTTTCTCGGCCTGATATTTACCCCAACGACGAGTTGAGTAGCTTGAAATAGCAATATAAACTGGAAAAACCGCCAAGGCTAACAATCCGACTGTTAAATTAAAATAACTAAGAACAGCAATACCAAAAATGGCTTGAAGAAAGGCTGGTCCAAT
>CAZZEB010000111.1:2944-3655 GCA_964652495.1 uncultured Gammaproteobacteria bacterium | reverse complement strand
GGACAACATATGGCTATTTGCCAACGGCAAAAATTTGCAAATTCACTATTGTCCGACCTCTACAATTTCCGAAGCAATCTTTGCCTTTGTGATTCTCTTGATTCCGTCATTGCGAGGTACGAAGCAATCTTTGCCTTTGTGTCATTCCCGTGCACACGGGAATCCATGACTTTTGACTTTCCACCCCCCACCTCCCACACGCTACAAGCGGTTATAAAAATAGATTGCCGCGTCGAAGACTCCTCGCAATGACAAACAAGGGTATTCTTGATTCTCGAATCTTGAATCTAGATTCTCTCCTGTCTGGCTGCTAGCTAAAAGCTGCCGACTGCTGACTTCCGCTACTAACTCCCCTTCCCACACTTTGACCACAAACCCAAATTCCCCTCACGCGCTTCCTTTTCAGCCTCTTTAAATTTCTCATCAAACCTCACATCAGGTGGATAGGGATAGCTATAAGCATAGCCAGCTCTGACTAAATAATCATTTACAAATAACCAACTACCATCTTCCTGAGGCAAATAAACATATCTCAACCATCGCTGATATTTATCCTGTTCGGTGATATCTACAGTCAACAAAACCATTTTGCCATTTACTAATTGTCTATTCTGATTTGAAGCTTCTTTACCAAAACACTGAACTGGCCGCCGCGGATCGACAGTTTCTGGAGTATTCACCCCAACATATCGAACTTTGTGCTTTTGCTGG
>CAZZEB010000111.1:908-2934 GCA_964652495.1 uncultured Gammaproteobacteria bacterium | reverse complement strand
GTCCACCTCAATCGTATCTCCATCTACCACATTGGTCACTCTTGCCCATGTTGGCATCTTACCCATCTCAGCTGATGGTGTCGCAGTCTTTTCAATTGTTTCCGATAACACTTGCGGGCGCGGCAAAGATATTTGATTTAATTGGGGATACTTTTTCTCAATCCAGTAATTAGCAGTGAAGCCTAACCAAATTAATAAACCAATAATGGAGATCAGCTTAAGCGTATTCGCCTTTGACATCCCCCACATTATACTCGATTAAATTTAAGATTTATTACTTCTTTTTTATGGTTTATTAATTTAAAACTCACACAATTGGACTAATATGTTTTCATGAATCAATTATTACTTGGCGTTTTCCACAATCAAACAGAAGCCCAAAATGCCCTATCAGATCTCCAAGGTCTAGGCTATGATCCTAAAAATATTTCGATCGTCATGAAAGATCATCAGGAAACTAAAGTTGTTGATGCCACAGGCAACAATGTAGCCAGCGGTGCTGTTTCTGGAGCAACTACAGGGGGTGTCATTGGAGCTATCGGCGGATTATTAGTTGGTTTAGGAACAATTGTCATACCGGGTATTGGAGGATTACTCATTGGTGGACCACTTGCCGCTGCCTTAGGCTTAACTGGGGCTGCCGCAACCACAGTTTCTGGAGCTGTCACGGGCAGCGTTGCCGGTGGTTTGATTGGAGGTTTGATTGGTCTAGGTATTCCGGAAGAAACAGCTAAATACTATCAGGATTCGATTGAACAAGGTGGCATTTTAATTGCAGTACCAGTACATGAAGATTCAAATATCAATGAGGCTCGGGCGATTTTAACAGAACATGAAGCTGATCAGATAAAAATTATTGATGACCAACATGAGGTTGAAACTACTGAATCAGATCACACAATTAAACACTACCACGACTAAATTTATCGAGTGCCGTTTAAATCAATTTTTCGAATTCTAATACCTTTTGGAGTAACCTCAACCAACTCAGTATCATCAATATATTCAATTGCTTCTTCCAAAGTCATTACTTTTGGTGCGTTAAAGTGATCAGTAACACCTTCACCCTTACTTCTCATATTAGTTTGTTGTTTTTCTTTAACCACATTGATGCTCATATCCCCACCTCGAGCATTTTGACCAATAACTTGTCCTTTATAAACTTCAACCGCTGGACCAATAAATAATTCTCCCCGTTCCTGAGCATTAGCCAAGCTATAAAGCTTGGTTGAACCTGACTCATGAACCACCAAAGATCCTCGATCCCGAGTTGGTGTTACCCCAGTATCAGGTTGGAACTGGTAGAAACTTGAATTCAAAAGACCCAATCCTCGAGTATCAGCGATAAATTCACTGCGATATCCAAAGAACTCTTTAGTTGAGATCACAAATTCCATTAAAGTGATACCGTTTTCACTGTTCATATCTTGAAGATTAGCGTGTCGTGTACCTAACTTTTGCATAACAACACCAGAAAATTCATCAGGAACTTCAATAAACACTCTTTCAAAAGGAGTCATCTTAACTCCATCAATTACTTTTTCAATAACTTGAGGCTTTGAAACTTGGAATTCAAATCCGCCGCGACGCATTCGTTCAATCAAAATCGCTAAGTGTAACTCACCTCGGCCAGATACGATCCAGTCACCAACATCACTATCTTGAACTCGCAACGCGACATCTGTTTCTAACTCTTTGTACAATCGTTCTCGGATTTGTCGTGAAGTCTTGAACTCACCTTCTCGACCAGCAAATGGAGATGAATTAACTGAAAACACCATTCGAACTGTTGGTTCTTCAATATCTAACAGCGGCAAGGCATTTGGATCACTCAAATCAGCAACTGTTTCACCAATTGTCACATCTGGGATCCCAGCCAGAGAAATAATATCTCCGCTAACTGCTTCTTGAACTTCAACTCTCTCTAAACCAATAAATGTCATCAATGAAGAAACTCGGAATTTTTTATGTTCTCCAGCACGATTAATATGCATAAATTCTGCACCAGATTTGATCTTACCGTTAT
>CAZZEB010000111.1:0-898 GCA_964652495.1 uncultured Gammaproteobacteria bacterium | reverse complement strand
TAACTAACATCTGTAATGGTTTCTCAGTTTCACCCATTGGAGCTGGCACATGTTCCATAATCGCTTCAAAAATTGGTTTGATATCTACCATGGTATCGATATTAGCTTCATTACCAGCTAAACCACGTTTTCCAGAAGCATAAACAATTGGGAACAATGCAGTCTCTTCATCTGCACCAAGTTCTAAGAACAAATCAAAAGTTTTATTAACTACATATTCAACTCGAGCATCTGGCTTATCAACTTTATTTACAACAACGATGATTTTATGTCCCAACTCTAAAGCTTTTTTCAACACGAATCGAGTTTGAGGCATTGGACCTTCTTTTGCATCGACCAACAATAAACAACCATCAGCCATCTTCAAAACCCGCTCGACCTCTCCACCGAAATCAGCGTGTCCGGGAGTATCGATGATGTTAATTTTAGTTCCATTCCAATTAACTGAAGCACTCTTTGAGAAAATGGTAATTCCTCGTTCTCGCTCAATATCATTTGAATCCATTATCATCCAAGCAGCATCTTGTTCTTTATTTAAATGAGTTTCACTTTGACGTAGCAACGCATCAACCAAAGTAGTTTTACCATGGTCAACGTGAGCGATAATAGCAACATTGCGAATTAAATTATTCATAAAATTTCCCCTGACGTCTTATTGTACCCTATTTCAATTATCTTTACAATTATAGGATATTTATTACTTTTCTCTCATTTCACACTACCCTTCATCCTATTCCCACTTATGAAGCAATCTTTGCCTTTGTGATTCTCTTGATTCCGTCATTGCAAGGTACGAAGCAATCTTTGCCTTTGTGTCATTCCGCCCTAAATTCGTCATTGCGAGTTCTACGAAGCAATCTCTGCCTTTGTGTCATTCCTCCGAATTTTCTGTCATTCC
>CAZZEB010000110.1:0-3714 GCA_964652495.1 uncultured Gammaproteobacteria bacterium | reverse complement strand
GTTGAAGGAACAGTTGAGGCTATCCGTCAATTTATCGAGCGGATTAACTCTGCACCTCGAATTATGAAAGTTAGTAATATTGATATTGTCTTTATTAGAACTGCTGATACCACAAATTTATATCAAGCCAGTTTAACTATTAATTCCAAAATTGTTGGAATCCCTCAACAATTAGGTAAAGCGGATCAACCTGTTCCAATGCTAACATCAGAAGATGAACAATTAATTAGCGAAATTTCTCAATTATTTAGAAGTATTCCGAGTGTCTCTTTAACTCAACCAAATACGACTGAAAATAAAGGTAAAGCAAATCCTTTCCAATAATAATTAGTCTTTTTTAATTAAATCTGGTCTAACTTTTTGAGTTTTTTCAATTTGCTGTTCATGTCGCCATTCCTCAACCTTGCCGTGATGACCAGACATCAAAACCTCAGGAATTGTTTGATTATTAAAAGTATCTGGGCGTGTATAGTGTGGATGCTCTAATAAATCATTTTCAAAGCTCTCTTTTTGATGTGCTTCAGGCTTCTCCAAAACTCCAGGAACTAACCGAGCAATACTATCCACTATTAACATTGTGGGAATCTCTCCCCCAGTTAATACAAAATCGCCAATACATAGCTCTAAATCAACATATTGATCAATAAATCTTTGGTCGACTCCCTCATAATGACCACAGATGACGATAATATGATCGTATTCCAATAACTCCTTTGTGGTTGATTGATGATAAATCTGACCATTAGCGGCTGGTAAAATCACTAAAGATTTACCAACGCGTTCGATACTTTGAATCGCTTTTTCTAAAACATCAGCTCTTAAAACTAATCCCACTCCTCCACCATAAGGCTTTCCATCAACAACTTGATGTGTTCCCAATCCGAATTGGCGCAAATCAATATATTCAAACTCTAAATGGCCTTTTTTCTGACCACGACCGACTATGCTAGAGTCAAATACTGTTTTTAAAACCTCTGGAAACAATGTAATAATGGAGAATTTCATCGGCCTGTGATAATTATAATATTTAGGCTTCTGCTTTATCAGCTACTTCAGGTGCATTTTTAGGTTCAACTAATTGTAAATACACTCGGACTTCTTCAGCCATAGCTCGAACAGTTAAGATTTTTCGAATAGCTTTGATTGTTTGACCACTTTTACCAATTACTAACCCCATATCTACTGGATCAACTTCTAGATTAACTGTGACGTCTGTTCCTTCTTGTTGGACTTCAACTTTAACAGCATCAGGCACAGAAACTATATTTTTGGCGATATACTCGACTAATTCTTGCATAATTAATTATTTTCTGATGATTCAGATTCGGTATCAGTTGAGATTGGAGCTTCTTCAGCTACTGGAGCTTCAGATGATTCAGTTGCAGCAGCTGGCTCAGCTTCAGCGGTTTCAGTTGAAGTTTCAGCTTCGACTGGAGCTGTTTCTGTAGTTTCTACTGATGTTTCTGGTTCAACAGGGGTTGTTACTTCAGCTGTTTCAACTGGAGTTTCAGCTACAGGAGCTGGGGTTGGTGCAGCTACAGGTTCTGGTTGAGCTTTTTTAGGTTTTCGTGGTAATCGTTGTGGTGCTTTTTTGATAATTCTTAAGAATCCGGTTGATAACTCAGCACCGTTCTTAACCCATTCATCAATTCGATCTTGTTTTAAGATAATTTGTTTTGGCTCAGTCAAAGGATTATATGTACCTAGTAACTCAATATAGCCACCAGTTCTTTTTCGTCGGCCGTCAACAGCCACAACCCGATAGAAAGGGCGTCCTTTAGAACCGATTCGCATTAATCTAATTTTTACTGCCATAACTGAAGGATTATAGTCTAAACGAGGCTAGCACGTCAATCCTTAATCTTTTTTTAACTTTCCGATGAAATTTCCAACTTTGAGATAGCTTCAGTTGCTGCTGCTTCCTCGGCTACTTGTTTGGAATATCCTTGTCCCTGACCATATTGATTATTATCGATAAATACCCCAACAGTAAAAATTCGGGCATGATCTGGCCCCTCAGACTTCAATATTCGATATTGTGGGGATTGCTTGTAACGATTTTGGGATAACTCCTGCAAGTATGATTTAGAATCTTTAGGTGGCCCACTTACTAAAGCGTCTTCAAATAATGGTAATAAATGATTCTCAATAAATACTCGAGCGCTATCAATTCCTTTATCTAGATAAATAGCCCCCAATAAAGCCTCAAAAGTATTAGCTAAAAGCTGCGGATTGTCTCTTCCTCCTGATACCTCTTCTCCTCTAGATAATCGCAAATACTTACCTAAACCGAGCTTAGCAGATGCTTTAGCCAATGAAGTGGTTTTAACGATATATGATCTTAAGTTTGTTAGTTCGCCTTCTGCATCTTGTGGTTTTAAATGATATAAATGATCAGACATGATCAATGATAGTACTGAATCACCTAAAAATTCTAACCGTTCATTGGATTGAATCACTTCATCAGACTCATTTAAATAAGATCTATGGGTAAATGCGGTTAAGTAAATCGGGATTGATAAAAGTTGTTCGTCAATTGAAAAGTTATCCGAGTTCATATCTGTCTTGGGTGCAGCTATTAATTATTCCAAAGTCAAATCTTCAATAAGTTCGACTAAGTCATTAATAGTATCAACATGTTCTGTTTCAGCTGGAACAAAAGTAACTTCAAATTTCTTTGATAATTCAGCTAGCAAATCAGCAATTTCGATCAAACCTAAACCTAAATCGTCTCGTAA
The DNA here is from genome assembly GCA_964652495.1 of uncultured Gammaproteobacteria bacterium. GTDB lineage: Bacteria > Patescibacteriota > Microgenomatia > Daviesbacterales > UBA10151 > CAYTXH01. The sequence continues at coordinate 976 of CAZZEB010000110.1, read as the reverse complement.
CGAAGCGTTAACATCAATATCTTGAGGTGTAACTGCTAAATGTTTGGCGATGGCATTAATAACTTCTTTTTGAATTTCCATAATCTTTACAATTTTCACTATTACTGAAAACAGTACCTTAATGCAAGTAGTAAAACGCTGAGAGAACCAAGGTTAGGATCAATGAATGCAGGTAGCAGGTTGCGCGTGGGAGGTGGGAATAATTAGTAATTAGGGTGTAGGTTTAGGAGCTGGCAGCCAGAGCTGTATGAATCCAGATGCAAGATTCGGGAATCAAAAAACATACTTACTGTGTGTGATTTTTGCGGTAGACGGTCGACTGACTTCCGACTTCCGATTTCCGACTAAGTATACCCTACTATTTCTGCTTCCATTGCTGGCGGTAGACGGTTAGCAGTAGACGGTCGACTGACTTCGGCTGCTGGCTGCAGACGGTCAGCGGTAGTCCGATAGCTGACTAATTACTGCTTCCTACTATTTTAGCCAATACCCCAGTCACGAAAGCTGGGCTAGAAGCTGAACCAAATGATTTGGCCAATTCGATTGCTTCATCAATAGCTACTTTACTTGGAACTTTAGCTTCATTAATTTCAAAAATAGCTTGACGGAGAATACTTAAATCAATTCGATTAATTTTCTCAATCGGCCAGGTTGGAGCAGCTTTGGATATTTGAGCATCGATATCTTCAACTTTAGAGATAATCTCCTGAGATTCAACGGTTTGGAACGGTTCACTCTGTTGAAAATTCCATGCAAAAAGTTCCTGCATCACTGTAATTCGATGTAAATGCCGTGGGTCTTTTGGGTTTTTCATTACTAAGCTCTAGTAACTACTGCTTTATTCTTTTTAGGTTGGTGTTTTGCAATTCCCAAACTTTCAGCTTTAGCAAAACTATGATTAACTGCTGCAACAGCACCTTGGTGAATTCCCAAGTACCGTAAAGTCACAGCGGCGCGTCGTGTTCTTTTTGCTGCT
>CAZZEB010000109.1:0-3764 GCA_964652495.1 uncultured Gammaproteobacteria bacterium | reverse complement strand
ATTGCATCCTGACTGTGTATTTACCTAAGAGCATCCATCAGAAGGAGATATCTCTTAAGCACCTTAAGCGGCTAGGGCGTACCCAGTGCTTACTTGTGGTAAAGATCCGAGTTGGATATTAGTCCAAACAGACTTTACCTTAGAGGTGACATTGTCACCTAAGGACCGGACATTATTAGTGCCAGTTATATTTGAAACCATATTTTACGCTGTAAGGTTTCCTTAGCGGCTTGCAGTTTTTAAAGAGCTATTCCGTCGAATCTATACGTCCCCGTACTGTGTATATTACCATATTTTGTGCTCAAACTCAAATTTTATTCAGAAAATAGCAACTAGAAAACAGAAAAAAGTTGGTAATATCCAGCCGCTTGCTTGAGTCTTTAGGAGCTCCCTTTGGCTGCTAGCTAAAAGCTGCCAGCTGCCGACGAATTAAACTATACATAATCCTTAAACCCTATTTACTATTCTCTAGAAAGTGCTATATTACGGCTAATTCTGCCAAGTCGAATGAGTCAGTCATTTTACCGCTGGATACTGAACCTATTTTTCCCTCGTTTGTGTATTGGTTGTCATCAAGTTGGTAGTTATTTGTGTTCAAATTGTACTCAGCAAATTAGCCAAAAAGACTTGATCTGCCCTCAGTGTACTCGACCTGCAATGTTTGGCCAAACGCACCCGATTTGTCAGCGTCCTTACGGGCTTGATGGTTTATGGACGTATGGCAGTTACTCATTACCCCTAAAACAATTACTGCAAAAATTAAAATATCGTGGAATTTATGATTTAGTAGAGGAGTTAGTAGATCTAGTGATCACTTATTGGCTTGTGTACCCACCTCAGTTTCTTGATTTAATCAAAAAAGACAGAGGTATAAATTGGATTGTTGTGCCAGTTCCACTGCATCCCCATCGACAAAGACAGCGCGGATTTAATCAATCGACTCTAATTGCAAAATTGATCGCTACCAAAATAGGCCTTGAATATCGAGACTGTCTTATAAAAGTTAAAAATACCCAGCCACAAGCCAAGTTAGATCGTCATTCCCGACTACTCAACCTCCATGGAGCTTTTAAATTAGCTGCAGGCTGCCAGCTGCGAGCCGGCAACATTTTATTAGTTGACGACGTCTGGACTACCGGCACTACACTTCGAGAATGTGCCAAGGTTTTAAAAAGAGCTGGAGCTAAACAAGTTTGGGGACTTACAATTGCTCGCTAAACAGGGTTTCTTGAATATTAATAATCTCAGTTAATCCGTGCCTTCACGCCACACTCTAACGAATTTAATTTTGATTTAATAAATTGACTAAGTAGAAAACCAACGATTTTGGTAGAACCAAATTATTTAACCGATCAAGGTTGTCCAAAATGTTGATCCGGCGGAGAGGGCGAGATTCGAACTCGCGAGGCTTTCACCTGATTGTTTTCAAGACAATTGCACTAGACCACTATGCGACCTCTCCACGTCGGAATTCGACTTAAGCTTTCGCAATTTCAGAATTGCTTCAGCTACCGTCGATTCCTCCTCCCAATTCCGCAATGCGGAATTGAAATTGTTCAACGACCGTTTGGGTTATTCTTTCCTTCAGTACGCGAAGGCGCGAATAACCTTACGATTTTAAGCGCTAACTAATAAGCATTTATAGCTTAAAACCAACAATTTTGGTAGAACTAAATCATTTAACCGATTAAGGTCGTCCAAAATGTTGATCCGGCGGAGGGTATGGGATTCGAACCCATGGACGACTTGCATCGTCACGGTTTAGCAAACCGTTCCTTTAACCACTCAGGCAACCCTCCTCAACGTTGCTCATTTTAACAAATCTACACCAAACTTTACACCCAGTCGACAAAACCTTAAACTAAGAGTATCTCTTCACCAAGTATTTTTCTATAAACTAGTGAAAGATCTCTGCCATGCCCAAGTATTTTAAAAGAAATTTATTAACTCCACCGCATTTATTAAATGCTCCACACAGCTTGCCTAAACCTGAGTTAGAATTACCCGCTGAAGCTGCATCTTTGCACCCAATAATCCATCCGGAAATTCCTGAACTCCAATTAAACGGTCATCCTGATGATCCAATTCATGACTTAGTTGTTTGGCAAGCTCCCTCTCGGCCATATCGAAAAAAAGATCGATCCTTTTTCACTTGGGGAATCTTACTGGTTATTCTAGTTGGACTCTTAGGTCCCTTTTTTGATGCCAGCTTGTTGGGATTAGCTCTCGCTGCGCTACTGTTTGTGGTTGTTGTTTTAAATTTCTTCCCGCCGGAGGAGATAGAGTACCGAATCTCTACCCAAGGTATCATTATTGATCACACCCATTTTTATCATTGGCATGATTTAGATTCATTTTATTTAGAAAGAAAAGATCAAAATATAATCTTATACGTTGTCACCTATTATCGTTTCCCATCATTGCTGATGTTGCCTCTAGGACCAGTTACCGAATCTGAAATTAAACAAGTGATAGGGGAGTACTTACCATTTCATGAAGTTCCACCAAAATCATTGATCGATAAATGGGGTGATTTTTTACAGAAATATTTTTCTTTAGAAAATAATCGGTAATTCAAGCCACCTACACAGACCTAATAGATTCATCCCTTATAGTCCGCTTTAACAATGGCGGATTTATCGGCTGTAGCTTTAGAGACGGCGGAGGAGATGGGATTCGAACCCATGTTAGCTTACGCTAAAACCGCTTTCGAAACGGTCCCGTTACAACCACTTCGGTACTCCTCCATGAACTTTTTAAATCGACCGAGATGTCTTTCATTCTTTGGGCGTACTTTCTCAAAGAATTTAATAACATCAGACTCTTTTCTTATAAATATTCGATATTTAGATTTAATACTTAAGCTTAAGCCTAAATCTAATAGTAGATTGTATATGTTTTCTAATAACTTTTCAGCACAATTTGTATACGCTACTCCTAGTAATTATAAGTTTTATTCTTGTATTGATGTCTATCGACATATGTACAACCGTCTGTATCGAAAACGCCTCTGATACAAGCAATTGCGTATGTTTTATTTGATAGAATCCATGAAGGGATTGATAATCCACCATGGATTTTATGCCCTTTAATGGCACCGAATTTAATTAAAGTCTCCACAACTTCAGTACTATTTATAACAACCCTAGCAACGTCTCTTCTTTTTGTGTAATAAATCTTAGCCGGAATATGAAAAAGTCTATAAATTAAATCAGACACGTAAAAAACATATTCTGAATCTGTTTTAGCGTTTAGATAAATTGTTGTCTGCCATCCGTTGTTAATTCCACCATCTCCAAAAATAATCCCCATTAGTTCTGCTAGATCTTCCGAAAGATCTGGATAAATAATATCTTTACGATGACTTTTATTCGGGAATAATATGGGCGAATTATATATCAAATTACTTCTAAACCACCATCCAGAATTTTTGCTTAACTGAAGATGATCAAAATATCATATTGAGCTATTTGCGGTTATATGGCTGAAAAATATCTACTGGCTGACGACTCCGAATTTTTAATAAATTCAAAATTTCATCCCTAGTAAATTCACCGCCATCAATAGTCATCTTGATACTTCGAAAGTGGGCAACTCTAAGTAAACGAAAACTATTACTATTTAAATAATTTTCTGATATTGGCACGACATTATCAACGCAATCTCGAAGCTCATAAGAATAAGGAATATTAAATTCGTGTTTTTGCATGTGTCCCTCTATGACGAGGTTAGAACCTATTTTGAGGAAAACTGCTGAAAAGTAC
>CAZZEB010000108.1:3100-3839 GCA_964652495.1 uncultured Gammaproteobacteria bacterium | reverse complement strand
TTTAATCGGACTTTTTATTCAGAAGAAGCGATTGCTAAAAGGGCCGCTGAGCAAAAGGCAAAAGAAGCTGAAGAGAGGGTTAAAACGGAAAAGTTTGAAGCAGAATCTGTTCTAGGTTTAACTCCTAGCGCTCAGTCAGTCTATAATTGGAGAATTTATTATCCCAAATACGATCAGAGGGTAAGTTATGTGGCTATTTCTAAACCAGCTATGGATTTTCAAGTTAATAGTGGTTCGAATGTCGAACTTCCAGGTGGAGGTCTAGATGGTCGAAATACAGCAATAAATCTGACTGAGTATACCCGTTTAGATGGAGTAACTGTGCCTAGTTTGGATGTAACAGTTCGCTCTGCTATCAAGGCTTCCTATTCGATCGTTGAAAAATGGTTACTTCGTGATCAACCAGCAACTGGTATTGATACCGGGGTGGTGGCTTTTGAAAGTGTTAGAGAGTCATATACTTTCTATTTAGCAATTTCTAAATCCAGACCAAGTAGTGATATTTTCCGAATTCAAATTATGGAAAGGATAGTCAAATGATGCGTGAAAGATGGGAGATGGAACAATATGACCAATCTAAAAAGCAAATAAGCGTGGCTTCTAGGGTAGTTAATCGTTTAGTTAATTTACCGGGAATGTCTGTCGAAGAGATAGGATTAGCTCAGGCAGCTGTTGAACAAACATTACCACAAATGCCGACAGTAACCCCTGATTTAAAGTTATCGACTGAGGAGGTGGA
>CAZZEB010000108.1:0-3090 GCA_964652495.1 uncultured Gammaproteobacteria bacterium | reverse complement strand
GAGATTAGCCTTGACCGACCGTTAAGTTATCGCCAGCGACTAATCCAAAGTTTAGATTCTAAGCTAGTTTTTTTAAACAGACATTTTAGTTATTATCGGTGGGGGATGGTAATAGCTGTTTCCAGCGTTAATAGTTTCAATGCAATTCATTGGTTAGCTGAGGGGCAGTTGTTACCTTATTTTAGTCAGATCTTTGGTGTTGCAGTGATTAATAGAATTGCTATATCCAAAACTCAAAAATGGTTAGAAAAAAGATCATTAAAACAATGATTTAAAAGCGTTATTGCTAAATATTTAATTTTCGCTTATTATTCGGCCAACTGCCTAGCTTTATGCTAGCTATGATTCATTCTGGAACTTTAGTCGGATTAGAAGGCGAATTAGTGATCGTTGAGGCGGATATTGCCGCTAATGGTTTGCCGGCTTTTAATATTGTTGGCTTGGCGGATCGAGCTGTAGAAGAAGCCCGAGAAAGAGTGCGGTCAGCAATTCGCAATAGTGGCGGAGATTTCCCAGCCAAAAGAATTACTATAAATTTAGCTCCAGCTGATTTACCCAAAGAAGGTCCTCTATTTGATTTAGCTATTGCCGTTGGTATTTTGATCGGCTCTGGGCAATTAAAAACAGATTTATCAGATGCGGTTCTAGTCGGAGAGCTATCACTTGATGGAAGTTTAAGATCAACTCAAGGTGTTTTAGCAATGGCATTGATGGCTAAAAAGCGAGGTCTAAAACGGTTGATGGTTCCGGAAGCTAATAGCAAAGAAGCTGGTTTAGTTCGAGGTATTGATGTTTATGGATTTACTAATATTCAAGAGGTGGTCGGTTATTTATCTGGACAAATAGAGAAGATCCCGGTTACTCCAACTGAGATAGATATTAATAGTCAAAGTACTTATGAATATGATTTTAGTCATATTCGTGGTCAAGAGCAGGCTAAAAGAGCTTTGGAGATCGCTGCTGCGGGAGGTCATAATGTTTTGATGTCAGGGATGCCGGGATCGGGTAAAACCCTATTAGCGAGAACTTTTCCTTCAATTTTGCCAGCTTTAACTTGGGATGAGGCTTTGGAAGTGACACAACTTTATTCATCTTTAGGTTTGTTACCAAGTGATCAGTCATTGATGTTGCACCGACCAATTCGTTCACCGCATCATTCTGCGTCTCATGTTGGAATTATCGGGGGTGGGGTTAATGCTAGACCGGGAGATGTGTCATTGGCACATCGAGGTGTGTTGTTTTTAGATGAATTGCCGGAATTTCCTAGACAAGTTTTAGAAGCGTTGCGACAGCCGTTAGAGGATCGACAAGTAACAATTTCTCGGGCTGCAGGAAGGCTAACTTATCCAGCACAATTTATTTTATTAGCTGCCCAGAATCCTTGCCCTTGTGGCTATTTTGGATCGGTTACTCAAAATTGTAGCTGTAGTTCTAGTCAGATTATGAAGTATCAAAAAAAGATCTCTGGTCCACTTTTAGATAGAATTGATATTCATCTGCAAGTTGCTGCAGTCGATACATCAAGTTTAATTAATGCTCAATCAGCTGAGGATTCATTTACAGTTAGGCAGCGAGTTATTTTAGCTCGGCAAAAACAACAGCAACGATTTAGTGGGAGTAAAGTTAAATTAAATGTCGAGATGACTAATCAAATGGTGAAACAATATTGTCAGTTGGATCAGGCAGCGACTGATTTATTGGCAGGAGCAATTGAAAGATTGAATTTATCAGCTAGAGCTTATTTTCGGATCCTAAAAGTAGCGAGAACGATTGCTGATTTATCAGATATGGAAGATATTAATAGTGATCATTTGGCTGAAGCTTTGCAGTATCGAGGAAGAGAGCACTAAAAATCCCCTCTTAGGAGGGGATTTTTAGTTGGGTACTACAAAAGATAAATCTTTATGCAGCAGCTCCAATTTTGTACATACCAGTTCCGCAAACTGAGCATTTAGCTTTAGCGGCTTTTTTACCATTTTTCATGGTGACTTCTTCAACCCCTTCGGCGTCTCTTTTTGCACGACATTTAACACAATACATTTGCATGAGTTACAGTCACCTCCTCTCTAAATTTGATTGCTAAACTCAGACCTAATTAAATCCTGGAATCAGATGATTCTGGATCGCGAAATAGAGTCCGAATTGCGCTGCTAAGGCTAAACTAGTGATCATAAAAATTTTTAATAAATCTTTTTTTAAATAGATGCTATCAAGCTCGATTTGGCTTAAAGTGCTAGGCTGATAGTTAATTGCTCCAAAATTTGAGATTGAAGGCTGATTTGTTTTTGTTTCAACAGTGTAGCGAATTTCTTTACCCTCTAATTGCATTTTTAGGCGAGAGATTTGCTTTGATGAGTGGTTATGCTTAGGCATGGGATTGTTTTAGCTTAGCTTCAAGCTACGCATAAACCTAGCACGTTTGAAACGGGGTGTCAAGCTCATTTGTGCGTTGTGAAAATCAGCTAAACCTATAGAGTTGTAAGCACTTGCCATTGCAATTTGCCATCAATTATAGTTACATATGTAACTTATGGAATGGGTTTGGGGATTTAGTGCGATAGGTACGGTGGCCATAATTTGGTTGATTGTTCTAACCGTTTTATTAATAAAAGAACGTCGATCGATTCAACAATTATTTCCCCAATCTGATGAGCGAAATATTAAATCTAAGTTGAATGAGTTACTGGCTGAGTTGGCTGAGGTGAAAGAGAGAGAAAAGGTGATTTTTGAAACTCTAAAGCAATTAGCTAATGATGTTGAGTCGGGCGTGCAAACTATTGAAATCTTAAGGTATAATCCATATGGGGATGTCGGAGGAGATCAAAGTTTTTCGGTGGCTTTGTTAACAGGTAGAGATAATGGAGTTATCTTATCTAGTTTACACAGCCGATCTGGTACTAGAGTTTACGCTAAATCGGTAAGTTCTGGTCAAGCGGAGATCAAATTATCTAAAGAAGAGCAGCAGGTATTAGATACCGCTTTAAATAAAGATTAAGACATTATAGAATAATTTAAATGAATCTTTTTAATTCACTAACAACTGTTCAAAAAAGCTTAGTGGTCGCAATTGTGGCGATTGTTATCTACTTA
>CAZZEB010000107.1:0-3852 GCA_964652495.1 uncultured Gammaproteobacteria bacterium | reverse complement strand
TAATTGATGAACCGATAAAATTGCGAATTGAAAGAATGCCCCGATTTAGCTGATTAACAATTTTCCCAGAAACTTCGGAATCAAAATAAATTTGTGGTAAGGTAAAAATCTTTCGATAATAAACTTCGGTTAAATAGCGACCTAAACGAGAGCCGATATGATCTCCAAGTCTTTGACTCAAACTGCTAATTACCACCCCAAACAAATTAATTCCTAAGATAAAACCAAAGAGAACAATAACTCGTTGATAATCCCCTGCTCCATCATTTATCTGAAGAGATAATTCATCAACGACATACTTTAAAGTAATTGGAGTTGCTTGTTGTAACAAAGCCTGAATCAGAATCAATACCATGGCGATTAGAATCCATCGGTGTTGCGGTTTTGATAATTTAATAATCTTGAAGATATTTCCCATATGCCTGATTTTAACAGTTTTGAGCGGAATAACCTAATAATTATTTAAGAGTCTTAAGTTCTAAGACAGTACAACCTTGATCATCTTTGTGTAACTGAGTAGTTGAGAAGCGATTGATTATTTGATCAACAATCACAGTGTCACAACTCAAAACTCGATCACCGACAGATAATGAATCAACAGGTTTAACAGGGATTTGATATTGAGTCATGTAGAAATAGAATGGCATGCAATATTCTGGCTGATGATGCGTGGCGATATATCCTGATTGTGGATTGTCTTTCTCTCTAAACCAGTAACCATATTTGTAGCAAGAATCGGTTTTTTCTAAGTCAGGACGATTGATATAAGCTAAATTAGTTCTAATAAACCGTTGCGTATAAAATGTCAGTATAAGTGCAGGAATTAGCCAAAGAGCATATGGGATTCTTCTCATAGCAGTAATTAATAATGCTGCAATTAATAAGCTAGCGAATGGATAAAGTTGTGCATCATACCAGAGATATTTGGTTTGAGATACAGAGATTATAAAATAGTAACTAATAACTATTAAAAACGAAAAAATAACCCATTTTTTGATAATTACAGATTTAGTAATAAAGAAAGTTATAAAAGTAAATGGAACTAAATAGGTCCAGTATTGATATCTGAAATTGACTAACCATTGCCAATAATAAAGAAGTTCAGATTGTCTCCCCTCTTCATTACTTTGTAGTGATCTACCGAATATTTCATTATTCCAAACAGCGGTTAAATAACCGTGATTAATAAGTTCGCGACCAAGATAATAAGCACACACCACTCCAAAACCAATTAGATGAATTTTCCAAAAAGAGAAACTAAAAATAGTTTTAGCACGATCTCCAAAAATCAGACTGAAGATAATAATTGCTGGGACGATAAAAACTCCAGCAATCCCTTTTGTTAGAACTGCTAGGGTAAAGAATAGAATGCTCAAAGATAAGAATTTTTGCTGATATTTATGTAAATAAATATAGTAAAAACAACTACCAACAAATGTGAGGAGTGTGAGGAGCGCGTCATAATCCCCGCTTCTACCGATATGAATGTCTGAGAAACCAAATGCAGATAGAATAATTAATCCAGACAGAAAACCGATTAGTTTTGATTGCAATATTCTAGCTGCGAATAAATACATAGCACTAACAGTCAACGTAGCTGCTAAAGCTGATGGGAATCTTAAAGCAAACTCACTAACTCCAAAAATTTTAAAGAGTCCGGCAATTATCCAAATTAATAAGGGTGGCTTAGTGTTCCAAAGATCGGGAGAGTTATTAAAAGTTGTAACCACCAGCTGTCCACTTCGCATCATCTCTAAGGCATTAATTCCGTTTCGAGATTCATCCCATTTTCGAACTGAATAATCACCGAGTCCGTTGAAAAAAACTAGAAAACATAAACTGAGTAAGATTAATAAAAACAAACTATTAATATTTAAAATTCGACTAAGCATAAGATGATTATATTAAACCTGCTAGATTTAGCTAGGAGTAGTTTGGATTTTTTAATATTGATGAAACGTCATTATTTAATTTGCAAATTTTTTTTGTAAAAGTTAAAATTTATTGATGTCATATTTTGTTACTAAATATCCTGCTGGGACTTTTTCTTGGAGTGACGTTTATTCTAAGGATATAACTCAGACAAAACACTTTTTATCTGAGTTATTTGGTTGGACTAGTGAAGATATGCCAACTGGAGAAGGTCGACCGGACTATACAATGTTTTATCTAGACGGAAAAGCTGTGGCCGGCGGCAGTCCAAATTTTGAAGATAACATGCCTTCTTTCTGGGCTAATTACGTTACCGTAAGCAGTGTTGACGAGACCGCAGAAGAAGCTAAAAAGCTTGGAGGAACAGTCCGAATGGAACCAATGGATGTGTTAGATGCTGGCCGAATGGCAGAGATTGTAGATCCAACAGGAGCCAGTTTATTAATTTGGGAACCAAAAAAACATATCGGAGCACAAGTAGTAAATAAAGTCGGAGCAATGTGCTGGAATGAACTGTATACCAATGATGTTGAAGCTGCTAAAGTTTTTTATTCTAAATTATTTGGATGGTCATTCGAGGTTAGTCCGGAAATGGGTAACTACATCACAATTAAGAATACTGGCCGAATAAATGGGGGTGTAATGGAGATCACATCAGAGATTATGGGTATGCCACCTTGCTGGATGGTCTACTATACTGTGGGAAATATTGAGGAGTCCCTAGCAAAGGTCAAAGAGCTAGGAGGAACTATCGCTATGCCAACTAAAGATATTAGTGTAGGAAAAATTGCTGTTACTGCCGATCCAGCAGGAGCTCATTTTATTATAATGGAGATGTCAGTCACACCCGATGAATGGGTTGAATAATCCTCTACTTATCTTTTACCACTTTTAACTTCTTCAACACGATACTGTGTAATCTGTTTAATTAAATCTAGTGGCACTCCTTTTTCAAAACTAAACTGAACTGAACCTTTGGCGTTTTCATACTGAGATAATTGCTTTGAGAAGGCTGAAATACCTGAGGGTGTTGGATAAAATCCGAGATGACTTTTCCAGGCCGCAAAATGGACTAGATTTTTACCATTAAGCTTGAAGGTTGGCATTTGATAACTAATGTCTTCTGTGGCTTCCGGAACAAATGATTTAATAGTTTTTCTAACAGAATGGAGAAATGATTGTACATCATCTGGGAACTGAGCAATATATTGATCAATAGTTGTAAACATTATGTTAATCATAAACTATTCCCCGAACTGCCTCACGGACTTCGAACTGATCTAGTTCAGTATTAGTTACATTTTCAGGATTTAGGATGCCAAGTAATTTCATTAATTTTTAAATACTTTATAAAATGCCCAAGTAGTTAAAGTGGCATTATGTTTAATAATATTTTGCTTAATCATCTGGTCAATCTCTGCTTCAGAAAACCAGTATACTTCGATGGATTCTTCGAGATCTAGACTTGTAGATTCTACTTTTAAATCAGTAGCAATAAAAGCATGTGCTTGAGAGTCTGATCTGCGAATGCTGTTATAGAAGCTACCGATTGGTTGTATTGTCTGAGCATTAAAACCAGTTTCTTCCATAATCTCTCGTTGAATCCCCTCTTTTAGATCTTCTCCATCCGGAACTCCACCTCCTGGGAATTGATAAATAAAATCATTAATTGGATATGAATATTCTTTTTGGAGAAGGATTTGATTTTTATCATTGATGACGATGGCTATTACTGAAGTACCTACAACTTCAAAACGGATGTAATCAGTCTGATGACCATTTGGAAGTTCTACTTGGTCTTCGAGCACCGTAATTCTCGGATGTTTTAAAAGCTCTTTAGTTGAGAGACGCTTCCACATATTTACTCTTTAAATGATAATCCTTTTTTAGACAAAGCTTCTTTTAATAATCTCAGAGCTT
>CAZZEB010000106.1:3317-3866 GCA_964652495.1 uncultured Gammaproteobacteria bacterium | reverse complement strand
CATCATTAAGAGTTAAATTACCAGTTGAATCAGCAATATCACCTCGAGCATCCATGTTACCCACTAGTGTTAAAGTTGTATTAAGCCAGACTGCATCTTCAGCATAAATACCATAATCCCAACCAGTACCAGCTTGATAGAAGCCATATTCACTATTTGATTGAGCTGAACCAGCTAAGTTTTGTAATCTGATACCGTAGGTGATGTCATTTGTCCCGGCATCAGAAGCATTTTGAGTGACCAAGACATCTAATCCAACATGGGTATCAGCCGCTCCATCATCAGCATAATTAGTGACAGTTAATCCAATGGTTTGGCCAAGTGACCCATTGGTATCAGCAGCCGCAGTAGTATTTGAGATACCTAATACTGCAGTAGAGGATGAGGCGGCACCCTTAGAGATCAATGCACTATCCCCAGCGTCTAAAGCGACATTAAAGTCACCACCAGATAGGTCCAGATCACCATCTGAGACTAGGATGTCACCAGTGGTTAAGACTAGAGCATCAGTTCCATCAGCGCTACCTGCTAGAGTAACTACGCCATCAG
>CAZZEB010000106.1:0-3307 GCA_964652495.1 uncultured Gammaproteobacteria bacterium | reverse complement strand
TCAATACCAGCCATACCGGAAACAAACAGATCATTACCATCAACTACAAAGCCAGCATTAGCTAGAGTTTCAGAAGAAGCACCAACTAACACATCATCAGTAAAGTAAACTGAGCCGACAGTCCCATCAGTTGAGGTATCAATGGTCAACAATCCATTAGTATCAACAGTAAATCGAGCGTCTTTCGTGCCATCAGTATGTGTCAGGCGGAGTTGTTCTGTAGTAGATAGTATCTCGATTTTGCTATCAGCTGTTGTATCCCCGATACCAACATTTCCTCCGGTAATACCCAACCGGCCATTACTTAGGAACACTTCTGAATTCGTTCTGAATGCTAATACGTCTTGACCATTTTCTTGTAAAGCGAACATAGTTTGCTTATACCCTATGTCATATATATCTAACGTATTAGAATTAGAGCCACTAATTTGACCCGCCCAGGAATATATTTTTCCGTTATAGAATACTGAAGAATGAGCTCTTCTGCCTGCAGCACTCGACACGCCTGTTGTCCAGGTTGAGGTAGGTATATCGTAAATATCAACAGTTGTTAGTGCGGAGCCGCCAGCACTACCACCCCAAGAATATATTTTGCCATTATAGAGGATGGATGAGTGTTCACCGCGAGAAGTGCCACCAGTTGTCCCAGTTGTCCAGCTTCCAGCATCAATATCGTAAATATCCAATGTATTTGTATAAGATGATCCATTATAACCACCCCAACTATACATTTTCCCGTTATAAAGGATGCTTTTTTGGAAGACTCGTGCAGTTCCACCAGAGGTTCCAGTTGTCCATGAGTCACCAGCGATGTCATAGATATCTACTGTATTTAACCCTGTTAAGCCTGAATTAGCACCGCCCCAAGAATATATTTTGCCGTTATATAACACCGCACTAGCATATCTTCTGGAAGTCCCGCCAGTCGCACCGGTTGACCAAGAGTCGGTTGCAATATCATAGATATCCAAGATGTTTGTAACAACTCCCCCAGAGGTCTCGCCACCCCACATGTAGATCTTACCGTTATAAACTACTGATATATGATAAGCTCTGGCTGTGCCCCCAGAAGCACCTGTACTCCAAGTATTACTAGCGATATCATAAATATCCATCGTATTTGTAGTTCCAGAAGTATAACCTCCCCATGAATAGATCTTACCGTTATATAGCACTGATGATTGCCCATTTCTGGCAGTACCCCCAGTCGCACCAGTCGACCAGCTTGAAGTATAATCTGGTCCGAGAGATTTATTTAAATTTAGGATATCGCTGGAACTGGTTAAGTTGCTGATACCACCATTTATATAAAAATTGTTGTTTGCCCTGAGTGTCCCATTGATATCCAATGTTGCTCCGGGGTTAGTACTTCCAATCCCGACATTCCCATTCATGAAAGCGGCCGCATATTCAGTCCCAGCACCGGTACCAGCATCGACATAAAGAGCAGTCAGGGTAGAGGAAGCATCATCATTAGCTCCATTAATATATAGACCATAGCCAGTTGATGAGTGTCCAGCGTCAGTATCAATAGTGGCGTTGATTCTAGCCCCAGTACCTGTGATACCGCCTGAATCTCTTAGGAAGTAATCTAAATTAAAGCCGATATTGTTGTTGGTAACAGTATCTACATTAAGATCAAACACTCCACCAGTGGTGGTTGAATCAGTCGTGGCTGCATCAATCACCAGTTGTGATCCAGCCGCAAAAGCAGAGGTAATATCATCTGACGGAGCCAAGATAATGTCATCAGCAGAAGTTAAAGTAATATCACTAGATCCGGAGGTCAGAGCTAATGTGGCATTAGCAGAACCGATTGTTACAGTTCTAGTTCCAGCAGTGCCGATATTAATGGCTTGATTAACATTATCATTACCAATTGAGATAGCCCCAGCAGAGGAGTTAAGCTCTAAGACTCCCGCGCTATCTAGCAGCATTGTATCTCCAGAAGTAAGTAATACATCACCCACACCAGCGGTAGTTAGTGAGAAATCTTGACCTGAAGTTGGTGCAAAGGTGATAGCTCCAGAGTCAGCAAAGGTAGCGATATCAGTGGTTACATCTCTAATTGAGAAATCACCTGAAGAATCCAGATCAATAGTTAAAGCATTCGCCCCGAGATTGATATCAGTGGTGGCATCCAGGCTCATGGAATCAGCCAATTCAGTAAAATCTAGACAGTCAGTACAAGTGATATCACTAACAGTTAATGTGCCATCAAACCAGACCGAACCATCAACCTCTAAGTCACCTTCTATATATAGATCATCATCAGAGGCCAAGCTATGAGAGGTAGTACCGCTATCTGAGATAGCGTTGTAAGCCAAAGTCGATACACCACCAATATTCAAAGTATCACCATCAGCCAATATGACTTGGTTACCACTGGCGTTAAGAGTCAGATCACCACCGCTGGAGATGGAGAAAGCAGTATAGTTAGTATTGTCATAACCCAGTCTAAATTGTTCTGAGACATTATCTTCAACTTCAAAGGTGACATCTGGAGTTGTGTCGTCTCCGATACCAACATTGCCATCTTCATAGATAGTCATTCTAGTGCCTAATACTCCAGCAGAGGTGCGGGTTTCAAACTTGATAGTTCCAGAATTTGCACCATTTGTACGCTCGCTATAGAATCGGCTAGTAATTGTATTATTATCTAAGAAGTCGATAGCACCGTTAAATTGTCCGTTAGCGCTAGATCCTGCATTAGCTAGTTGGAGAGCCGAGGTTTGACCGGAAGCAGTACCTTTTAGTGATACTACAGCTGGTCCGGATCCATAGGTGCTCGCATAGTCGGCTGTAGTTGAATTAATTCCAATTTTGCCATTTCCCAAAATTGTTAAGAAGTTTCGGGCAGAATCACCAACTTGGAAGATTTCATCATTATCTCCGTAATCACTCGTGACTCGAGCTGCAACACCCTCAGTTGTAGTGTTCCCTGAAGCTAGTGCTGAACTTAGAGTTAATGCACCAGTAGCACTAAAGGTTGTCGAAGCTCCATCAAGAGATATATTAGTGTCTGCAATAGACACCGCTGTTGAATTAATATCTAATGTTGATCCGGAATCAACTTGGAAAGTGGTACCGGTGGCAATACTCAAGGTCCCCGAAGTAAATGAATCAGAAGTATCCGATCTTAGGAACGAACCAGAATCAATGCCGTCTAATGAATCCGCGTCTAAAGTTGAGCTAGAACCATCATTGCCTGATGTCCAAACAGTACCAGAAGCCCCAGAGAAGGTGTAAGTCTTATCTGAGGCAGTAGGATCAGCGAAAGCCAGGTAAGCCTCGATAGTATCAGCAG
>CAZZEB010000105.1:3071-3884 GCA_964652495.1 uncultured Gammaproteobacteria bacterium | reverse complement strand
GATTTTTATTGGTGGGGTTAATTCCAAAAAATGCAGTTTGATTATTTTCCAAAGGTGAGAACCAGATAATCTGATCAATCTGATACTTCTCGGTAAATTCACTGGTATCTGTTTTCCCACTGATAAAATCTAAATATTCTTTATAGGCATAAGCGGATTCAGTAGATTGTGTTTGTTGACGACGCCAACTAAGCATTCGGCCATCAATAAAAACTCGACGTTCAGGCAACTCATAAATTAAATAACCACCCCATTGATAAGGATTAAATAAATTCAATTGTGAAGGATTTTGTTTTAGATATTGAAGAGCTTGAACTGGATAAAATTGATCCTCTGTTAAGCGTGACTGCTGCCAGAGAGAGTTACCTGTCTGAATTACAACTAGTCCGACGATCACTCCAGTAATAATTTTATAAACTTGATTAAATCTAGTGAGACCAAAAGGAATATCTATCAGGTTTTTAGTTAGTCGCTGAAGCGCTTGGATAATAATTGGCAAAGTTACTACTACCCATAAAGGGACATAACGTTGACTATTTAAACTCATAAACAAAAGAAGGCTAAATAGAAACAATGAAAAAAGCTTAAATGATGGTCGATACTTATAGATTAATAACAATGATAAAGCTACTAAGATAATAAATGCTAAATCATAGCGATAAAGAATTGGCATCCACTCAACGATGGTAAAGCGATATGAATAATCGCTGAGTTGCATCCAGATATCTGTCCATAATCTATAACCATATGGATTGATTAAAGTGACCAGACTGCTTATTACCAAAATCGTGATGTTTCGTAAGTACTGCTTTG
>CAZZEB010000105.1:0-3061 GCA_964652495.1 uncultured Gammaproteobacteria bacterium | reverse complement strand
CAAAATAATCAAACCGAAGATGAAACTTCCGTGCAGGTTGGCCCAGATTAAAAATAAAACTGGAGTTAACCAGGGGCGTTTAATTAACAAATAGTTAACCAATAAACTAGTAAATAGCCAGCTCAATACTTGAGGTCTGATTCCAAAATAAGGCAATACAACTAAGCTGCTTAATAATAAAAAAGCGGTATATCCGGAGGTCAGCTGCGGGATAGCAAGAAGTAAACTAGCTAAACCAATAGCTGCAAAAATGAATCCGGTGACAATTTGGCCGAAATTGCTATGAAGCCAATATAAACTGACATCGGTGAACCATTCATGATTGATATATTGGAAACTGGGCATTGAATACGAATATGGATCTAGTTCAGGAATACCGTTTTCGAGAATGTACTGACCATTTCTTAAATGCCAAGGATAATCGGGATCAAAGCTATAGATGGCTGTAACCCAAAACAAGCAAAAGATAGCTATAACTGCAACTATGAGTGAGGGCTTTACTGGTGAATTAACCATAAGTATTCAGTATTTCCTCCTCCACCTAAAATAGGAGATGGGGTTTCATTCACCACTTTTAAATCAAGTGATTCAATCTGAACTTTGACTTGTTCTTTAACTTGTTCAGCCACCTCGACAGGGAGAACTCCTTTAACTAATAATTTCTTATCTGCCTCATAATGAGGTTTAACCAAGGCAATAATTTGACCTTTTGGTTTTAGAAATTTTCGGACAATTGGCAGAATTAAAGATAGTCGGGTCCAACTCGCATCAATTGTAATTAAATCAACGGCTTCAGGAAATCCAGTTAGTTTCAACACATTAGTCCGCTCCATAACTTTGACTCGAGGATCTTGGCGAAGTTTCCAAGACAACTCTCCATAAGCAGTATCTAGAGCATAAACTTTAGTTGCCCCATGTTGAAGTAGACAGTCAACAAAGCCGCCAGTGGAACATCCAACATCTAAAACTGTAAAGTCAGTCACATCTATCTGGAAAGTGTTTAGAGCATGATTTACTTTGAAACCACCTCGGGAGACAAAGCTGGGTTCATCGACTATGTTTTGCATAAATTTTAATTGCGCTTTCTAAGATTTGTTTGTCCTTTTCAAAAGATAGTTTTTGTAAGGCCTCTTCTGGCGAAAGCCAAATAACTTCTTCCATCTCCCAATCATGAACATTAACATCACCAGATAATAATTTCATGACGTACATGGTAATAGTTTTGTCTAGCTCTCCTCTTTTAGGATGTTTGAAAATAAAATTCATTTCACCAGCTAAATCAATTATTTCAGCCACAACACCTGCTTCTTCTTCTACTTCTCGAATTGCTGTTGTTTTGGGATCCTCATCGTTTTCAATTCGACCTTTAGGGAAAACCCAGATTTGATGATTTGTTGGCCGACAGATAATAATCTGTCCTTGATCATTAAAAACAACTCCGCCTGCTGAATACTCTTTCTTCATGGCCTTATTTTAACCTTAAATGATAAAGGTTGCTACTACGGCTCTTTTAGGCGTAAAATACCATCGTTGGTTGTTTTTTACCAGCAAGCTTTTCTGGTTAATAAAGGTGCGTGTTATTGGCTGAGGATTTTATCCTCCGGTCTTCACAAAACACCGAGCTTTTGATTAGATTTAGCTATAACTGACGATTTTGGTAGTACCTACTTTTCGTAAGTATCGATGGTTGGCCAAAATGTCATTATTAGTACCGAGCTGAGGTGCGAGAGATAAGGTGATGAACTCATCATCCGGTCTCCACAAAACACCAAGGTTTTGATTAGATTAAAGATGAAACTGACGATTTTGGTAGTATCTACTATTCGTGAGTATCGAAGGTTGGCCAAAATGTCAAAAATGCGCCCGTAGCTTAATGGATAGAGCATTGGATTGCGGATCCAAAGGTTGTGGGTTCGAGTCCCGCCGGGCGCACCAGTAGAAAACTTTTTTCAATTTTGCGCCGCGAAGCGGCAAGCTGAAGGGCGGCACGGAGTGCCGTCCATTGGTTTTTTAAGGGGGGAGAAACAGTTTGGGCAGCCGTAGGCTGCGCCTTTTTGGTTTTTAGAAATAGGTTCAACCCGTCAATTTGCAACAAGGCTTCCTTTTTAGCCAACAAACTTCCATTATTCGCAGTTTCACGGAGTGAAACTGCTGTTTTGAGCCACTTTCGCATAGGTTCAACCCAAACATTGGCGGTAAGCGTATGCTTGCTGACTTGCTCATCCAGCGACTTCTTTTCGCTCATCAACTCGGCTTGCTTTGCCCGATATGTTTGCTGGTCAATATCTTGTTCAAGATAACTGTCAAGCAGTCGCTGTAACTTGCTTTGCATGTTAGCAAGTCTAGT
Organism: uncultured Gammaproteobacteria bacterium; assembly: GCA_964652495.1. Classification (GTDB taxonomy): domain Bacteria; phylum Patescibacteriota; class Microgenomatia; order Daviesbacterales; family UBA10151; genus CAYTXH01. The sequence goes on along the minus strand of CAZZEB010000105.1, from coordinate 714 downwards.
TTGTGCGCTTGCCACAAACACGCCAGATGTTTGCTCTAACTTGCGTTCGTCCTCTGCAAGCATTGTTTCTAGTTCCTGCGCCCAGTCGCTCGGCAGAGCGTAGCCCTGCAAGATGTCCGATAACTGCGCCGCAAGGTCAGGCTCGGTAACTGGCGGCTCTTTGCAAACAATACTTTTGTGTTTGCGTGTGCAACGGTAATACACATATTCGTGCGTGTTGCCGTTCTTGTGGTGCTTTATCTTTTTCTCGGCAGTTATAGACAGTCCACAAGTTGCACAGCGCAACAAGCCACAAAACACCTGTGGTGCAGTTGTGCCTTTTTGCCTGTGTCCTCGCTTTTCGGCGACAGCCTGAACAGCGTCAAATAGTTTCTTTTCAACAATCGGGGTGTGCTTACCCTCGTATATCGCCCCGCAATACCTGAAATGACCGTAATAAAAGGGGTTCGTGAGCATATACTTTATCTGGTCCTTCTTTAAGGGCAAGCCACCACTTGTTGTTATGCCTTTGGTCGCCAGAAAGTCAGCGATATTTTGCAACTTTTGATCGCCTTTGGCGTACAACTCAAAAGCCTCAACCACAAACGGCGAACGCCGTTTGTCTACCACGATAGTTTTGGTGCGTATGTCGTTAATGTAGCCAACTGGCGCATTACCCGGAAACTCGCCGCGCCTGACTTTTTGGCGCAGTCCTCGCTTGGTGTTCTCGGACAA
>CAZZEB010000104.1:0-3945 GCA_964652495.1 uncultured Gammaproteobacteria bacterium | reverse complement strand
AGATAAGTTGTTTAAAAAACAGCGACCAATCTATTCAGCGAAAGGAGCATGTATGTTGGCTCGGCATGATCTTCTGAAAAAAATTGGTGTTTTTGATGAATCTTTTTTTGCCTATTTTGAAGAGACTGATTTATGTCATAAAGTTTGGTTGTCAGGATATCAAGTTTGGTATGTTCCAGGATCATTAATTTATCATTTAGGGGGAGAGACTTCTAATAGACTACCTTCAGCATTTGTTCAGTATCATTCATTTAAAAATCGACTTTGGGTATTAACTAAAAATTTAGAATTAAATAATTTGCTAATGATAGTACCGATTAATATTATCTTATGTTTAGCAGCAGTGATGATGTATTTAGTAAAAGGTCATTGGAGATTATCTATAGCGATTCTTAAATCTTTATGGTGGTATATAACAAATATCGAGATGATTATTAACCAACGTAAATTAGTTCAAAATAAGTTACGAAAAGTTAGTGAAAAACAGTATTGGCAGATGATATATCAAGAATTGGATGTTAAGTACCTATATTTATTATTTTCGGGACTAGACCGAATGCCGATTAGATATTATTATAAGTACCAACCAAAAGTATGAAGATCGCACAACAAATAGGCTGGTTAGTAAAAGCTTCAGCCATACTAGATTATAAATTTTTGAGCCGTTCAAAATGGTCTGCAGAAAAAAATATAGGTTTTTTAATTACTAAATATCAATTGTTAATAAAACACGCTTTTGTACCTTATAAAATGGGTAAATCAGTGGTCAACTTTGCGGGAAAAAACATTTTCTATGGTACTCGATTTGGTTTAAGTGAGTATCAAAGTATGTTAACTAGACATCAATATCTTTTGTCATTTATAAAACCAAAAAAAACACCTAAATTAGTTTTAGATATAGGGGCAAATGTTGGATTTTTCAGTTTAATGATTCGCGATTTGTACCCAAAGGCGGAGATTATTGCGGTTGAACCAGTTAAACCAATTTTTGATTGTTTAGAGGCTAACTTATCCAGTGATAAAAATGCTGAAGCAGTAAATATCGGTTTTTCAAATAAACCAGCAAAACTAAAGATGAATTTTGAAGAAGCTCATTCAGATGGGAGCTCAATTAATCCTAATGGAAATATTGAAGTTAAAGTTGTTACTTTAGATAATTTTTTAACAAAAAGAAAGATTAAAAGAATTGATATTTTAAAAATTGATGTCGAGTCGCATGAGAAAGAAGTTTTACTAGGGGGTCAAAAAGCTTTAGCTATAACTAAATATCTAGTTTTAGAGATTACAATTAAAAATAATAATCATTACTCTATTAGTGAGTTGATGAGTATGCTATATAGTGACAAGTATGATTTTCAATTAGTTTCATATCGAAACTATGGCGATGTCTCTGAAGGAGAGTTACCAATTATTGATGCAGTTTTTGAGAATATAAAATTATGAAGACATTAAAAGTTACCAAAAAATCTAAAAAACACTCATTTGAAGCCGAGTATTTTGCGGGATATTACAAAGCCATGGTCGGCGAATTTGCAGATGCTGATTTAAATCGAGCTGTAAATTGGTTTTGGGGTTGGTTTCAAGCATTAAAGAAAGATTTAAAACTAGATAACCCTAACAAACGACAAGTATTAGAAGTAGGTTGTTCAATTGGCGGAGCAAGTAGGATTTTAACTGACTATGGTTTTAGTGTTACTGCAACTGATGTTTCAAAATACGCAGTTGACCGAGCTAAAAATCTTTCTCCAGATATCAATTTTCAAGTTTGGGATGTGATGAAACCGTTTCCAAAAAAGACACAAAAATTTGATCTAATCTTCGGATTTGAGGTAATTGAACATTTGGATGATCCAGTAACAGCTTTAAAAAATATGAGATCAATGTTGACTCCAACAGGTCAAGTTTTGTTCTCGACTCCTTTTCCATTTGACTATGTTTATTTAGATCCAACTCACGTTAGTGTTCATTCACCTGATGAATGGGTAGAAATCTTTAAAAAAGCCGGCTATACCAAATTAAAATTGAAAAAACGATTATTTATTCCTTTTCTATATCGGTTATCAAAACATCTACATTTTAGTTTGCCATATTCAGTAAATACCCCTTATATAAATTCAACATTATTTATATTGGGACGATAAAATGAAAATTCCCTTCAACTCAAAACATCTATGGATTGTCCTAGTTATTTGTTTGCTTGGCTTAGTACCATTTTTGTGGTTGCATACTGGCCAAATGGTAGTTGGTCATGATTCAGGATTGCCTTTTAATCCTATTGTTCATTGGCAGGATCGGCTTTTTACCTGGACTTTGAGATACGGAATGGGCGGCGAGCAGACTTTTGCTTTAGGCGGATTTTTTATTCATGGTTTAGAAGCATTGTTAGCGTTACTAGGATTTAGTTTGACTTTAGGTCAACAAGTTGCCTTTTCAATTTACTTTATATTACCTGGATTAGCTTTGTATTTTTTACTGACAACTGTTTCATCTGATAAGAAGTATCAACTTGGATGGTTAGTATCCGCGGTTTTTTATATGTTTAATCACTACTTATTACAAGGATGGTTTGTTGCGGAAAGAACGAAGTTTACGATTTATATTGCTGTTCCGCTAATATTAGCTATTTTATTAAGAATCATTCAAAAACGATTAGGTGTTGTGACTGGTTCTGCATTAGTTGGTTTAATCTTGATGTTACTGAATGGTGGGGGATTTTTTCCGTTATATGGGTACTTATTCGTAGCATGGGGTGTAACTGTTATATATTTTTCAGTAATTGAACGTGATTGGTATCTTTTTGGAAAATTAATTCTATTTTCGTTTTTATCAGGAGTATTTTATGGTGTATTGAATGCGTATTGGTTGTTTCCTTATATTTACAATGCATTACATACATATGGGGCGGCGGTTGAATCTGTGGGTGGAATTAGTGGTGTTAAAAGTTGGGTATCAGTAATTAGTGAAAATACTAGTTATATAAATCTCATTAGGTTATTAGGCATCCAAGAGTGGTATGTCAATGCTGGTCATCCATATGCTGCAAATTTTTTGAAAAATCCGTTAATGATTTTGATAAGCAGTTTAATACCAGTGATTGCTTTTGGTTCGTTATTAATTAAAAGTGAGCTTAAGAAATATCTAGTTTGGTTTGCTTGGATAGTAATTATTTCGATGATTTTTTCAGCTGGTTCTCAACCCCCATTTGGCTCACTATATTTATTCTTTGTCGAGTTTATTCCAGGGTTTGCAATATTTAGAACACCTTTTTACAAATTTGCGGGTGGTATTTGGTTGGGATATTCGGTGATGTTGGGGTTCATGAGCTGGTGGCTAATAAATCGAATAAGTCTGCGTTATTGGTTTAGTAAAGGGATGCTATATTTGCTAATTGTCGTTTTGATCATTGGCTATAATTACCCAGTTTTGGATGGTAGATTTTTTGATTATGTTAAAAATGTACAAACAACCAGAGTTAGTTATCCAGAGTATGTTGAAAGTTTAGATGGTGAATTATCTAAGCACTTTGCTTATGGGGATAAATTACTAATGTTGCCTGAGCATAGTATTAATTTATTTGTTGAGGCTTATGATTGGAAATATTGGAGTTTAGCGACTGTTCCATCATTAGCGACTCGACATTCACTAATAAGTAACAACTCGGCTATCTCTGATGATCAGAAAAAAATATTAATGGTTCTTTATGATTTGATAAAAAATAATGATTCAGATTGGATAAAATTGGCAAATATTTTATCAGTTAAAGGTTTTGTAGTTAGAGGTGATTTTGATTGGCAATTAAATAATTATCAAACCACTAATCCGGCTGTCTATGATCAAGTTCTGTCTAAGAGTTCGGCGGTTAAATTGGAATCAGTATTAGGAAAATGGAAAATATATCGACTAGTAGATCAAGATTATGGACGTGTTAGATCAGTAGATAATATT
>CAZZEB010000103.1:231-3950 GCA_964652495.1 uncultured Gammaproteobacteria bacterium | reverse complement strand
ATCCATGGATCATCACTGTTTACTAACATCCGTCCCTGATTTTTTTTAATTGATTCAACTATTTCAAACTGAGCTTTAACCAAGTTATCCATTGATCCAAAACGCTCAAGATGTTGTGGTGCAATAGCAGTGATTACACCAGTGGTTGGTTGGGCAATCTTTGCCAACTGAGCGATGTCACCCAGTTGATATGCATCCATCTCCGCTAAGAAAATTTCAGTATTGTCCTTTAAATCTGCATTGATAGTCCGGGCCAAACTTAACTCTGTGTTATAACTTTTCGGAGTTTTAACAACTCGATATTTATTCCAAAGCAAGGTGTACAACATATCTTTAGTGGAGGTCTTGGCGTAACTCCCGACAATTGCTACTACCTTCAAATTTTTTAATTGTTGTCGGCGTCGAATCGCTCGATCAATTAATTTCCTTCTGGTGCTACTTTCAATTGGAATCAGTAACCAGCTACTAACAATCAAGAAAATCGGTGATACTTGGCTCAGAGTTAAATACCATAATATCAACCAAGTCCAATTTTGATTTAAGCCAACAGTTAATCCGACAGTACACAGAATAGTTAGTATCTGACTACTTAACATTAATAATTTGGCTTTACTAGTCCAATCTAAGTGCTGTTTTTTTTGTAATTGGCGACTATAAGGGTGTTGGTTAAACCACCTCCAAAAACGCGGTACTTCGTATTCTACTGATTGGAAAATATATAAGTGATCCGCTGTCGGCCAGATATTTGTTAATAATTTATTTATTTGTTTCATATATGTTTTATTTTACTTTTTCAGCGTCATTCCCGCGTAGGCGGGAATCCATGCTTTTATGGATATAGATTCCGCGTCATGCTTCGGTAAACTCAGCACAAGTGCACGGAATGACACACACTTAATTTCGTCATTGCGAGCGAAGCGCGGCAATCTTATATTCAAAGCAAAGATTGCTTCGTGCCTCGCAATGACAAGTCGCTTCCAGCTGTTAGCTATTTATCTCCTTTACTCAAAAAATTTCTTAGCCAATATTCAAATCTGTCTGGTTGATCTAAATGCGGAAAATGACCTGCTTGTTCAATAATATCTAATCGTGAATTTGGGATTAATCGATACATTTTTTTACCAAAACTAACTGGAACTGTAAAATCATTCTCCCCCCAAATCAAAAAAGTTTCAGCTTTTATTTGACTCAAATATGGAGTGAGATCTTCATTAATAATATTTTTAAAGGTCTCTTTTAACTCGCCTGTTGATAAATAATCTGATTGAAGCTGACTGTAAACCCGAGCTCGAAGTTTGTCTTTAAAGTTAAACCAGTTTGGTAAAATTTGATTAGCGATTTTAGCTGTTGCAGCTAACATTTTTGACTTTGTAGTTGGAATCGGCCGAATACCAGCAGCATCTTCTAAAATTAATCTACTAATCAAATTTGGATATTTTGCAGCCAATTTAATCCCGACTCTACCCCCCAAAGAATGACCTAATAATATTGGTTTATCTAACTTTAATTGCTTAATAAAGTCGACGACAGATTCAACATAATCATTTAGCTCGAACTCTGATTTAGTTAAAGGACTACGGCCAAATCCTGGTAAATCGATCAACCAAACTGTCCAATCTGATTTTAATTTATCAGCTAATTGCCAAAAACTCGACACATCTTGCTGCCATCCGTGAAGTAAAATTAGATCTGGTCCCTGACCAATTTTTTGATAATAAATCTGTCCTTTTGAGCTCTGTAAATACATAACTAATTTTTATTTGATAACTGTCTAACTGCCTCACTAAACTGCTCTCCTCGATCTTTATAATTTTTAAACCAATCAAACGAGGCGTCACCAGGTGAAAGTAGCACCACATCTCCATCTTCTGCTAAAGCAAAAGCTTGTTCAACTACCTGACTAATATTTTCACAACTGCTAATTAATTTTCCGTGAAAACCGCTATCTAATAATGCTTGGGAAATCTTTGGACCAGTTGTTCCAATTGTGAAAATAGCCTTGATTGAAGTGCTCTGCGCTATTTTTTGCGCGATTTCTGCGTAATTAGCACTCTTCGGAGAGCCGCCTAAAATGCAAATCTTCGGCTGTGAAAAAGCATCGATTGCTGCCATCGCAGGTACTGGACTAGTTGAAATTGAGTCATCGATAAACTTAATACCATTAATCTCTGCCACTAATTCCAATCTATGTGCTAAGCCTTTAAACTCCGACAAAGATTTTTCAACAATCATAGGGTCAATCTCTAAAATCTCCGCTACAGCCATTACTGCTGCTGCATTTTCATGATTATGCTGGCCAGGAATAGATAGCTGCCAACCAGTTTCTGTAAAATCTTCGCCACCAAACCACTTAATTTGGGCACGAGTTAAACTAGCTAAATCAGCAGTCACCGAATAATCTTGATTAACTACTGCCCAATCTTGCTCAGTTTGAAATCGAATTAAGTTGGCTTTAGCAGCCACATAATCGGCAAAATCTCCGTGCTGATCTAAATGATCTGGCGTAATATTGAGCATTACTCCGATTTTTGGGCTGATTGATAGATCTCTTAATTGATAACTCGATAACTCTAATATCACCCAATCCTCAGCTGTTAACTTTGCTAATAATGGTAACATTGGCTCACCAATGTTACCCGCTAGATGAACATTTAAACCGGCATTCTTCATCAGTTGATACAACATGGTACAGGTTGTACCTTTACCGTTAGTACCGGTCACGCCAATAATATTTTTAGTTGACGATTGGTCGAAAAAGATCTGAGTTTGAGTAATTAGCGGTTTATTTGAAGCCAAAATTTGCTGATAAGTTGCTAATTTCACTCCAGGGGAAAAAGCGATCAAATCATAACTTTCTAAATCATTTAAATAATCTGGTCCAGTTTTCCAATCAACACCAACTGTTGGATCTTCAACCTCCGGATTTTGATCAGCAATAGTAATTCTTGCCCCGACATTTTTTAGATACTGAACTAAAGTTTTTCCTTCAACTCCATAGCCTACAACTAAAATAGATTTATCTTGATACATCGTTTATCCTTGATTTACAAACTCCCGAGCCCATTGATCGATTGACCCAGCTCCCATAAAAATTACTAAATCTTCAGAATTAATCTCAGACTTTAACTGCTTAGTTAGCTGGTTAATGTCTGATTCATAAATTATCTTGTCATCATTGACTGCTTCAACTAATTCACGGCTACTGACTAAGCCAGCATCAACCTCTCTCGACGGGTAAATATCTAAAACATAACCGACTTTAATCGGTAACTCCTTTAAAGTTGTCACAAAATCAGCAAATAGAGCTTTGGTTCGCGAAAACATATGTGGTTGCCATACCAGAATCAGCTTTTTATCAGCAAATGATTGATGAAAACCAGTTACCGTCTGGCTAATCTCGGTCGGATGATGACCGAAATCAGTGTAGATTTCAGCTCCATTAACTTCTCCCAATAACTCCTGTCTTCGACCTAGTCCAGCATAAGACTCTAAAGATTGTTTGATATTATCTGGAGTGATCCCTAAAGCTATGCCTAATTGAAATACCGCTGAAGCATTGCTGAGATTGTATTCACCAGGGATTTTTAGCTTTAAATTAAAATCGGATTTTGAGTAATCCATCACTGTTACTTCTGATTGCTTCATCACTTTTTTTATAACCTCACCCACACCAGAATCACTCATATTAGCGACAATTAATTTTTTAGTTTGGCTCAAGA
>CAZZEB010000103.1:0-221 GCA_964652495.1 uncultured Gammaproteobacteria bacterium | reverse complement strand
AATAAAACTGGCTTGATACTCTTCAAAATCAGCAAAAAACTCCGGATGATCCATTTGTATATTGGTCACGATCGTGTAATCAGGATGTGTTACTAAGAAATTATTGTTGAACTCATCAGCTTCTGTAATAAACCATTCGCTTTGACCAATTCGGTAATTTGCATTCCATTGTGAGACAATCGCACCTAACTCGACTGTTGGATCAAAATTGTTTTCTTCAA
>CAZZEB010000102.1:664-3959 GCA_964652495.1 uncultured Gammaproteobacteria bacterium | reverse complement strand
TAATGTACCATTAGGTATAAAAGTAGTTACTTTACCAGTTTGAATATCTAACTTTCTGATGCCGGTACCGTGATCTAGAGTATATAAATCATTTGTCTTTGGATTAATTGCAATCGCTCTTCCTCCGCTTGAAGCTCCATCACTATATAACGAGGCAGACATTCCGCTACCATTATCACCTTTATCCGTACTACCCGCAAATACGCTCCAATTACCTGTATTCTGAGGTTGAGACATAACGACAACACTAATATTTCCAGCAATATCCCTTGATACAGCTTTAATAATAAAATAGCCGGTTGTTGGAGCCGTGAAGGCACTGTATGTTCCACTTGCACTGGTCGGATTACCAGATAAACTTCCAAGCCAAGTAACATTGTTCAAGATAGATGAATCCGCTTTGGTGAAAATATCATACCAAGTCGTTCCATTAGTTGAATATGCAAGAGCAATAGGATTGTTATCAAGGCCAACTAAAGAGCTTGCTGACCATGTCACCGTAACAGCTTGATTTAAAGAATAGGTATTTGTTGAATCCGCTGTGTTATAAACATTTAAAGACGTAATCTGCGGTGGGCTGCTTGCTTGTCTAATTATAGTACTATAGTTCACATTATTCGTACCAGTCGTTGGAGACATCAAAGAAATATTCCCGACAGCATCTTTTCCCCAAACACAGATTTTTTTCACACCATCAACTGGTGAAATAGTGAATGAAAAGTTCTGTGAAGATGAAGACCAACTTAACCAACCTGAATCTACAAATTCAGACTGACAATCATTAGTTCCAGTTGCTGCAGCAGCTAATTTGACATATAAAGAACTAGAACTTAAAGCATCACTTAGATTTATTTGAACATTGACAACCGATGACCCAGCATAGGCAGCACCATTATTAATACTAACACTAGATAGAACTGGAGGTGTGCTATCAATAACAAACAAATTTGAGTTAGCACTCGTTGCATTTCCTGCAGAATCAGTTAAAGAAATTCTCACCACAGCCGCAGATGTATTTACTACCCCCAAAGAAACTGAACTCAAGCTATAGGTTTGTGCCGAGTTATTACCAACAACTGCATTGACACTACCTATTGTCTGCCAAGTGGAGCCATCAGTTGTAAGCTGCACATTAAAGGCTGATCCAGCAAGGACATTTATTTCAGTCAAGTTCCATGAAATAGTTAAAGTACTACTACCTCCCTTTTGAGCGGCAATCGAGTTTATTGATATAGAAGGAGGAGTGGAATCTTTTATTAATAATCGACTTACTGTTGTTGATAAATTTCCTGCAGCATCTAATTGATTTACATTAATAGTGAATTGGCCATCACTTAACGACGACACATCTAAAACTGTCGACCAAGTTCCAGAAAAACAAGGTAACGTTTTACTTACAGCACCAGTAAGATTAACCACAGTATCGCTTTCTGTACAAGATCCAGAAATGTTATAATTATTCAATTGTGTAACGGGGATAACAACCCCATTACTTGCGGGAGAACTGATTGTAACTACAGGAGCTACTAAATCGATTGTCCATGTCTCCGAACTCACACTAGAAGTATTTCCTGCTGAATCTATAGCTTTAACATTGAAGACATGAACTCCCTGTGCCAAGGCAGCATATGTAACTGGACTTGAACAAACGGCGTAAGATCCTCCATCAATTGAACACATATATTGAGCAATAAAGCCTCCTCCACTATCCGCTCCAGAAAACGAAAAACTGGCATTTGTTATATTTATAAAGGGGTTCGGTCTTGATGTCACATTTACGGTTGGTGGTGTTTGATCTATTGTCCAAGAATAAACCAAATTTGAGCTCACATTACCTGCTTTATCAGTTCCAATTAAGGCTAACAGATGTGTTCCGGCAGTTAACGAACTATATGAATTTGGCGATGAACAAATCTGAAAAGGCTGTCCGTCAAGAGAGCACATAGTGTTAGCGATATTATTTGCATTGTTGTCACTTACAGTGAAGGTAAAATCAGCACTTGATGAGTTGTCAGTTGAAGGAGGTCTACTAACGAAAGTCACTGCCGGAGGAGTCAAATCCACTTTCCACGTATAACTATAAACTGTACTGGAATTGCCAGCCGTATCCGTTGCTTTGATATAAAAATTATGCGTACCTTCAGTCAAATTGTTAATCGTGTACGGACTTGAACAATTTGAATAAGAAGAATTATCAACTTTGCATTGATAATTAGCTATACTTCCTCCACCAGTATCAACTGCTTGAAAGTTAAAAGCTGCAGAATTATTATTAGTCATGACATCTGGTACTGAATTGACACTCAAAGTAGGCGGCACTAAATCCACTGTCCAATTATAATCAACACTTGAACTTCGGTTAGCGTTGTTATCAATTGAACGAACAGAAAATACATGTGCTGCCGAGGATAATGAGTAATAGTTAGTAGGAGAACTACAATTTAACCAACTTCCTGTATCCAGCCGACATTCATATCCAACAACACTCCCACCTGGTGGCGCATTAGCTACAAATCCAAAAGTTGCCGACGTTTGATTGGTAACTAGATTAGGCCCTGAATTAATTGATGCTATTGGAGTAGTTAAATCCACACTCCAATTATAAACTATCGCTGTGCCAATGTTTCCCGCAGTATCTATGGGTCTCACCTGAAATGAATAACTACCCGTAATTAATCCTGAATGAGTTATTGGACTGGAACACACAGAAAAATTGGCTCCATTAAGTTTACACTCAAAGTGATCTACAACTCCACCACCTATGTCTATACCAGAGAAACTAAAAGTAGCTTGTGTTGAGTTTGATAGACTTAAGGGTTGTGCCGTAAAACTAACTGTAGGGGCAGTAATATCAACAGTCCAACTATAATTAAGGGTGGATGAAACATTTCCTGCGTTGTCAGTCGATTTAATTGCAAATTGATGCAGACCTGATGATAAACTCCTTGTAACAGGCGAAGAACAAACTTCAAATGAATTTCCATCCCAGCTACATAGATTTTGTTTTATTCCAGATCCACTATCTAAAGATGAAAAACTGAAACTTGCTGAAAGATTACTCGTTATACTTAATGGTTTTGACGTAAGAGTTAAAGTTGGCTGTATAGTATCAACTAGCCAAGTCTTCCTAGCTACTGCAGATGAATTTCCTGCGGCATCAATAGCTTTAACATCAAAATTATGGACACCATCTCCAAGATTGCTTAGAACTATTGGACTGCTACAAACTGAATAACCACTAGTATCTAACTTACATTCATAATGACTTACACCAGAAGCAACATCTACAGCAGAA
>CAZZEB010000102.1:0-654 GCA_964652495.1 uncultured Gammaproteobacteria bacterium | reverse complement strand
GATCTCATATTTGTTAAATTAGTATTTGTTGCAGGATCATTGTGAATTGTTAAAGTTGGAGAAATAGTATCAATACTAATACTTAATACCGATGGTTGAGAAGAGATAACTCCGGATGCATCTTTTGCCCATAGGTACAAAGTTTTATTTCCTTCTGCAGCAGATTGCAAAGTATAACTTAAACTTTGTGTGACATTTTGAAAGCAAGAAAAAATAAAATACGAGCTTGGAGGTGGTTCGCTCGAATGAGTTTCACTTAAAGCTAAATATGAAAAAGATTTACAGTTTTCTAAATCATTCCCAGTCTGAATGGCTAAAGTTAGACTCCCTGAATTGATAAATCCTGATGATCCCATTACAGGATTTTGCAGAGTAAATACTGGAGGCGTAGGACGCACATTGTTTTCTACTTCAACTACCCAAGAAAGTGTTTTTGTCGAAGTTAAATCTTTAAAAGAATTTCCATTTTTTTCACCAATCTTAACTGACAAATTATGCTTTCCCTGCTGATTAGCACCAGGCGTATAATTTACACTTTCTAGATTTCCAATAACAATAGAGTCCCATTTCCACTCATAAAATACGGAATAATTTTTATTAAAATGATTAGTCTTAACAGAAAAAGAAGAGCTTACCAACTCAGATAAAGAATTA
>CAZZEB010000101.1:2406-3988 GCA_964652495.1 uncultured Gammaproteobacteria bacterium | reverse complement strand
AGCAACAACATTAACTACTAGCAACTCCAGCAGTAGTGGCGCAGCAACTGTTTCTGCTTTAGATGTTGTTCTATCTGGTACAGTGACCTCAGGTAGTAATGAGATTATCGGTCTTGATTTAAACGATATCTCCGCAGTGGCTAATAATACTTTTACCGCTATTAAAGTTGGAACCAGTTATGACACCATCTTAGATACTCCAACTGTTGATATTACCGCTGCAGGTGTTATCTCTGGTGCAACCGGATTATCTTCGTCCGGTACAATCACTTTCTCAGGATTAGGTTCTGGTATTGTTCGAGCTACAGCTGGAGCTCTCTCCGGTAGCAGTGTTAACTTAGCTTCCAGTGATGTGACTGGAATAGTTCCTTTAGCAAATGGTGGAACAGGTCAGAATATTACTGGCACCTCAATTACCGATGGTCAATTGTTAATTGGAAATAATGGAACTGATGGTTTTAGTTTAGCAACCATCACCGCTGGCACCGGTGTTTCAGTTACTAATGGCGCAGGGGCAATCACTATTGATAACACCGGTGTTACTTCAGTCTCTGGTACTGCAAATCAAATTACTGTCTCAGGTGCTACTGGCGCAGTGACATTTTCTACTCCTCAAGATATTGCCACTTCATCTACTGTTCAATTTAATACTTTAAGATTAGGAGCCACCTCTAGCCAAATGGTCCTTGGCTTTGGTTCCGGAGATGATCTAGCAATTAGCGCAGTTGCTGGTGCCGGTGGTTCACGGGTCGCGACAATTCCCGCTTTAACTGGTTCAGATACTTTTGTTTTTGCTGCCCAAGCTCAAACCTTAACTAACAAGACCATTGGATCAGATCTAGTTTTCTTAGATGCTAGCAGTGGATCGAATTACAATATCACTGGATCTGATGCTTCAGTATCTGGAAATGCTGGTGGAAATTTATTTATTAGAGCAGGTAACGGTAACGGAGTTGGTAATGGAGGTAATTTAATCCTTAACAGTGGGACTACAGGTGGCGGAACTAACGGGTATGTGTCCCTACAAACAGGAGGAGTAGAAAGGTTCCGAGCCCAGGCAGACGGAACATTCTTATTTGAAAAGGGGAGTGATGACATTATATTAGCGGTCACCGCTCCAACTGGCGGGACTAGAACGATTACTTTGCCTAATGTCAGCGGTGACGATAATTTGTGTCTACAATCTCTTGGCAATTGTACCGGTTCAGGAGATATCACTCAGGTGGGGGATGTCTTAAGCGGTTCAGCCTTTAGTGGTAGCGGTGGTAATAATTTAACTTTTGAGGGGACTGGTGGCGATGATGGTAACGACATTATTTTAACAGCTGCTAATCCTTCAGTTAGCCGAACATTCACTCTTCCTGATTTAGGAACTGATGGCGTTTTTGCATTCTTAGAAGGGACTCAAACCTTTACCGGTGCTAAAACTTTTGCCGACTTAACAATTTCAGATACAAATATTCCATTTACTGGTGGGAACACTACTTTTGATTTTAATAACGCAGCTAACCGAACACTAACTATTACTAACGCCGATGGAACAGCAGTTGCTAATTTAGATTTAGCTGACGGATGGCTATAT
>CAZZEB010000101.1:0-2396 GCA_964652495.1 uncultured Gammaproteobacteria bacterium | reverse complement strand
ACTTCAGTGTTAACAAATGCTCGAGTTGCTCAAAACTTAACTGGTATAAGCTCTAGCGGTACAATCACCTTCTCAGGATTAACAGCTGGAGGTGTAGTCAAAGCTGGAGCTGGAACAGGAACATTATCAATTGGGAATGTTAGTCTGACCTCCGAAGTTACCGGTATATTGCCTGTAGCTAATGGTGGTACTGGTGTTGATGGTAGTGCTGCTCCTAACGGAACACTGTTAATTGGTAATGGTTCTGGTTTTACTTTGACAACAATTACAGATGGCTCTGGAATAACAGTTACTGAAGGAGCAGGTACTATCACTGTTACTAACTCAGGTGTCACCTCAATTACCGGTACTGCTAATCAAATTACAGCTTCTGGAGCAACTGGAGCAATTACCTTATCAACCCCTCAAGATATCGCTACTACATCCAGCCCATCCTTTACAGCTCTAACCTTAAGTCATAACACTGCGCCTTTGACTTTATCTGGTACTGCCCCTGTGATTGCTATTACCGGTGGCAGCGCTACTATTGATTTTAATACTGCTGCAGCCAGAACCTTAACTATTACTAACTCAGATGTTGGTGGAAGTAGTACTGCTGATGTCAATATTGCTGATGGTGGGTTACAAATCGGCGGAACCGCTGTTATTAGTTCAGGGCGAGCAGCTCAGAACTTAACAGGTGTTACTTCTAGCGGCACTATTACTTTTTCAGGATTAAGTGATGGCATTGTCAAAACTGCTAGCGGTATTTTATCTGGCGGAAATAGTGTCAACTTAGCTTCAGAAGTTACTGGTCTTTTGCCATTAGCTAATGGTGGTACCAATAAGAATTTCACAGCTTCTAATGGCTCAATTGTCTACTCAGATGCTGATAGCTTTGAAGCCTCATCAGTTGGAACGGCCGGACAAGTCTTATTATCTGGTGGAGCTGGTGCGCCAAGTTGGACTACTGGAACTTTGGCTTTAGCTCAGAACTTTATCACTGCAGGTTCTGGTGCGATAACCCTAACTTCAAGTGGAGCCACTAATGTTACCTTACCAACAACCGGAACTTTAGCTAGCTTAACTGGAGTGGAGACCTTTACCAATAAAACATTTGGTTCTACAGTTACTTTTGACGGTGTTGCTACTGATATTACTACCGGAAATAATGAAGCATTAACCATAGCACCAAACGGTTCAGGTGATTTAGCAGCAACCTTAGATGATGATACTAATGCTCAGTTTAATTCGACAATTTCCTCTGATGCTACGGTTAATGTTGTCGATATAAATGTTACTAATACTGCCGGAGCATCAACAGGCACAGCTAATGCTTTGGCTATACGAAACCTGAATGAAGCTGGAGCGACCGGTACCTTAGATAATTTATTGTTTATCACCAATCTTGATTCAGATGAAACAGTTACCAACGGTCTATTAATTGAACAAAATTCCGGGTCTGGAACTTTGACTAACGGAGTAAATATCATAAATACCAGTGGTTCTATCGGAACTGCCATTAATATCACTGGTAGTATTTCTACTAATATTTTAAATAGCCCTTCATTAGATATCTCCGCAGGTGGAGCAGTTACCGGAGCGACGGGTATTGTTTCTTCCGGAACAATTACTTTTAGTGGTTTGAATGCAGGCGGTATAGTCAAAGCTGCTGGAACTACAGGTACATTATCTGTAGGACAAGTCGATTTAACTACGGAAGTAACTGGTACCTTGCCAGTTGGTAATGGTGGTACTGGTGCCACTTCCTTTACCGCTGGTGGAATCCTTTATGGTAACGGTTCTTCAGCTATCGGGGTTAATTCAGCTGGAACAGCCGGACAAGTCTTATTATCTGGTGGGACTGGTGCACCAACTTGGAGCACAGGAATCTTAAGCTTAGCTGGTAATTTTACCAAGGCTGGTGCCCATGCTTTAACCTTAACTACCACAGGGGCTACCAATGTCACCTTACCAACCACTGGCACCTTGTCTACATTGGCTGGTACTGAAACATTTACTAACAAAACCTTTACCGATGCCACAACTTATTTCCAAGATGATGGCGATAATACTAAGAAACTACAGTTCGATCTAACTGATATTAGTACTGGCGTTACTCGAACTATCACCTTCCCAGATAATGATGGTGAAGTTTGTTTGGATGTAGGTAATTGTGCAAGTGCAGGTGTCACTGGAAGTGGTAGTAATAACACTCTAGCTAAATGGACTGGGTCAGGTACAATTGGTAATTCCTCAATTACTGATACCGGCTCATTAGTGACCTTTAATCAAGATGTTGATGTTACTTTAACTGGCACCAAAAACTTCGCTCTAACTAGTAACCTAGCTGGAAATGTTGATGTAATATCTTTGATTGCCACCCCAGGTTCTTCTAACTTCGCTACCAGAGGTAT
>CAZZEB010000100.1:1531-4017 GCA_964652495.1 uncultured Gammaproteobacteria bacterium | reverse complement strand
ACAAAGACCATTTACAAGAACTTGTCCCGCAGGGCAAGTGTTGACAGGGTTATTGTTTCCTGTTCCAGTACCAGTTCCTGCACCAGTTCCACTAGCAACCGAAGAAGCTAGGAAGAATTGACCTGCAGAATCAGGTAATTGCCCAGAAACGATAGTGACATCAGGTCCTAACTTATTCTGATTATATGTTGCAGCCACAGCTTTCTTCCAAGCAGTTAACTGTCCAACAAAACCAGGCTGAGCCAGCTTAGCCTCTGATGAGTAATTTTGATATACTTTAATAGGGTTTAGATATGTATTTAACGTCATTACAGTCAGCAGAGCAGCAGTTATTACAAGAGTGGTTGGCACTAATTGCTGTCGATGATTAATAACCCAATTAAAGATTGCTGGTCGGGTATTAACTGGACTTACTGGCTGATTGATAATATTTGATATATTTAGATCTCTTTGGATATTTTCTGACAACTTTTCTGCTGTCATAGTATCTTCCGTGGAAACTGAACTATGGTGAAAACTAGTTGCTAAAGTATCTCGTAAATTAGATTGTGGGGCTGAAAATGACTCTAATTCGATATTTGGCTGAACTTCTGGAGCAATAGAAACCTCTGGAACGAATGATTCCTCAATGGGATAAACAGACTCTACCTGAGCTGAAGTTCCTAAAGCTGGCACTGCAGTTGCAGGGGTTACTGAAGATGGTGTGTGATTGTATCGTTGTCGACGTAACTTCTTCAAATCATCAACACTAAATTTTCGGAATCCTCCAGTGGTCCGAACTGTGGTTACTAATCCCCGTTTCTCCCAGCGACGAAGAGTATCAACGGAGACTTTCAAGAATTTGGCAGCATCACCGATGCTTAGGAGTTTTTGTTCAGATGATTGGTTGCTGTAATCAGACATCGCTGGGCAGGCGCGAAAGTTCACATAGACTATCGAGCCTATCTAAAACTTTTTTTGCCTATATTCACAATTACATATTATTTTTATTAGTGTCAAGTATTTTTTAACATTTTTTAGTCTTATAGTGCATTTGGTTTATGAATTACATTAGCGAGAAAATAAAGCTAAAAATCTAGACAGCAATCTGGAACACTTGGTCAAAATATTTAGACCTCATATCTGCATTTTGAAATGAGGTTTTTTGATCAAAAATTATTTCAAGCTTAGGCACGAGCTTTTTGAGTTTTTTGAAAAATATTGCAAAATCTTTATCTTTTGGGCGAATAGCTTACTTTTTCGCCAATTGCTAGCCTCGATCTAATAGTGAAAATTGACGTGAAAACAATTCCTAGTTCTGTTTAGACCTTATACTTAATATTATAATAAATATCAAAATGTATCATATAAAACAAAAAGGGACAGAGTGCAATAAACTGCATCACCTATCAGCTAGCCTCAGAAAAACTATTTTGAAATACTATTACGGGTTTTATTTTGGATACTTATTACAGACAGTTTAGTCAGAATATAGCTAATTTACTAAAGTTGATAGATCAATTTGCAGCAAGCAATTTATTAGCTATATCCCCCCTAAATATTTATTTCTATTTATTTAGATCTTTTTAAATTATTACTAGATATTTTCTATTTGTTATTGACACTTTTGTTATAAACAGGTAGAATAGCTAAGCTTAAGACAGTAGGTTTTATTAATTCCTACCGAGGCAGTAGTTTGATTCATAATATTTCAAGCTGTTGCACTCCTCTTAAGAAGGAGTTTTTTTATGCCAAAAACAAGAATACAAAAAGAAGAAACAGTTATCGAATTAACGACTAAATTAGCAGCTGCTAAATCGCTCGTTATGGCTAACTTCCAAGGCCTAACTATGGCTCAATTGTCTGAACTCAGACAAAAGTTAGAAGATGTTTCTGCTGAACTAGCTGTTACTAAAAACAACCTAATCAAAATATCTCTTAAAGAATCAGGTTATGAAGTAGATGATGTCATGCTTTTCGGCCCGACTGCAACTTTAATTAATAATGAAGATGAAATTGCTGGTATTAAAGTATTAACTAAACATTTTAAAGATTGGCAAGTTGGTTCAATTAAAGGTGGTTATCTTGCTAAATCATTAATGAGTGCTGATCAGATTAATAAATTAGCGAGCTTACCAACTAAAGATCAATTAAGAGGTCAGGTTGTTGGTGCTCTCGGTGCTCCTCTCTATGGAATAGTTGGTGTACTACAAGCAAATATCCGTAACTTAGTTTCCTGTTTAGACCAAATACGTAAATCGAAGGGAGGTGAGTAACGAGTCAGTAGAAAATATATTGATAGTTCTACTATCAATTGTTTCTATTCTCTCATCAGAATATGGACGAACAATTAAAAGATCAGACTCAAGCTACTGAAGAATCTTCAGTTGAAGAGTCAAAAACTGATGCTGAATCTACAGCTGAAGTTTCTGCAAATGCAGAACCAAAGACTGAAGAAAAGAAAGCATCTAAAGAAGTTAGTGCTTCTCTAGAAAAAATTATCGAAT
>CAZZEB010000100.1:0-1521 GCA_964652495.1 uncultured Gammaproteobacteria bacterium | reverse complement strand
ATCGAATCAATCGAAAAATTATCAGTTCTAGAGTTAGCTGATTTAGTACACGCCTTAGAAGATCGGTTTGGAGTAACAGCAGCAGCCCCAATGGCAGTTGCAGCTATGCCAGCAGCCGCTGCAGATGCAGCACCAGCTGAAGAAAAAACCAGTTTCGATGTTGTTCTAGCAAGTGCTGGAGCTAATAAAATTGGTGTTATTAAAGCAGTTCGAGAAATCTTACCAACTCTTGGTTTGAAAGAAGCTAAAGACTTAGTCGAAGCAGCTCCAAAACCAGTTGTTGAAGGAGTTTCTAAAGAAGCAGCTGAAGAAGCTAAAGCTAAATTAACAGCTGCAGGTGCAACTGTTGAATTAAAGTAATTTTGATATCAAAAATACTTTTTAAATGAAGAGGACCGTTTCAACGGTCCTCTTTTTTTATACATATTATTTTAATTAATGATTTATTTATCTCCTGAGTGAATTTAGCGTTTAGATTAATATAGCAATCTAAAAAATAACAACCACCTGCATAGCACTAATAAATAATGACTGCTAAAGTGGGTGTGAGGACTACGGATAGCTCACCATAATTAGTAAATCACTCTTAAATTGGAATAACTTGTAATTTGAAATCAAGAATCCCAAGCAGATGGGATTAATAAATACTTTCTAATTTATAGCAGTTAGTTATTAGACATATACCCTTCTGCTGGGGCGATACTCCTCTTCAGCGGCAGATCCTCATCTTTGGCAAGCTCCCCTTCGGCGGCCTATTCAGATGCCTAAAACCTCTAAATTTTATATGCTAACCTCTAACCCTTTATTGACACCCCATGAATTTGTATGATATATAAGGTACTACAATGACTGATAAGATATCATTAGAAAATTTACCTGACTTATTAACTGTTAAAGAAGTGGCAGAAGTATTAAGAGTTTCCCCCCTCACTATTAAAAGATGGGGAAAGCGTGGTAAATTACCAGCTATCCGAATCAATAGTCGTGGAGATAGAAGATACAAAAAAGAAGCAGTTCTTTGGTTATTAGGAATTACACAGAAAACTACTACAGTCTAGCTTCAGAACAATATCTAGCACTCATATAATTTCACTGATAATTAAACATTATTGGATTGTTACAACAATATTTTACTGAAAAACATCTTTGGCTAGCTTGGCAGCACCATAAATACCCGCGATATCACCTAATTGTGCACTAACTAATTTTGTTTGACTCGCTAATTTAGTTACTGCACTATTAATCATTTCTTGTTGAATAGCTGGTAAATGTTTTTCTAAAGCAGACATCATTCCCCCACCCAGGATAATTATTTGAGGATCAAAAATATCAATGACACTTGCTAAACCTTTCCCTAAATAAAATGGTAATTGAGAGAAATCTGAATTTTTAAACACTGCTTCAAAACAACCAATATGACCTAAACCACAATGTGGTATATCAGATGATTGATTATGTTGATCTAAGATTCCGATGTATGTATGACCAATCTCTCCAGCTCGTCCATGATGGCCGCGGTAT
>CAZZEB010000099.1:0-4021 GCA_964652495.1 uncultured Gammaproteobacteria bacterium | reverse complement strand
ATTAAATCCGCTCTTAACTCAATTAACCATTTATGAATCTCCCACCCTTTTAAAGGAAAATTAAAAATATCGCTGTAGATTATTGTTTTTAAAACTGCTTTATCTATTTTTTTCATTGACTGCTTTTGATAAACGCTAACATCTAATATAATGCCAAATATGGATCAGTCTTGGGACAGTTTATTAAGTCATTTTGGATCAGCTATAAAAACTGATCAACCACTTGCTCCCTATACTACCTTGCAGATCGGCGGTCCAGCAAGATACCTCTATCAAGCAAACGACCAAGACCAGTTAATCGACATTCTAAAATTTGTCACCCAACACCAACTCCCATATCTAGTAATTGGCGGCGGTAGCAACTTATTAATATCAGACAAAGGCTATGACGGACTAGTTATTCTCAATCAATTACAAGGAATCAAATCCGAAAATTCGACAGTTACAGTTAGCAGCGCTACCCCACTTCAACAACTAGTTGACTATAATATCGAACTAGGATTATCCGGAACAGAACTTTTAACCGGAATTCCTGGAACAGTCGGTGGTGCTGTATATGGCAACGCTGGTGCTTATGGACAAACCATTAGTGATCACCTTGTTTCAGTTACCGCCTTTGATGGTAATCAAATAATAACTATCTCTAAGCAAGATTGTCACTTTAGTTACCGACACAGTCAATTCAAGGAAACACACTTCACTATTTTAGAATGTCTTTTCCAACTATCACCCGCTGATCATAGTCAATTAAAACAATTAGCCGAACAAACACTTACCAAGAGATTATTAAAATATCCAACAGGTATTAAGTGCCCTGGCAGCTTTTTCAAAAACCTTCTAGCTGAAAATATTTCCCAAGAAACACTTAATACCATTCCAAATGTCCAAGACTTTTACGGCAAAGTCCCAGCTTGGATCTTTTTAGAGAGAGTTAATGCTAAAGGGCAACAATTAGGAGATATTCACATCTCACCTAATCACGCTAATTTAATCTATAACCAAGGCAATGGAACTGCTCAAGATTTCTGGCAATTAACTCACGACCTCGCCACTAAAGTAAAACAACAATTTGGAGTGACATTAGAGCCAGAAGTACAGTTTATTAATCTTCCGCCAATTATCTAATCTATTTATTAAACAATTTTTTTGTTTGAGATTTTAAATTAGCCGCTAAACGAATTGCATCTAAAATTTCTGCACGTAACAATGGATCATCTGGTACAGACTCTAAAGCATTAGTCAAAGCCAACATTAACTTCGATTGCTGGGCATTAATTTTTTCTACCCATTCCTTCTCTGTCAATTGATGCTTTTTTTGTTTATCTTTTTGAATCATACTTATTGTGCAGGAGTCGTTTTTTGCAAATTACCTAAAACTTGTTCAATCCCTTTAGCCGTTGTACCTAACGCCCCTTGGGCATCAGAACCATTTAAAACACTATTCAAAGCATCTTCATAATACTTAATAATATTGTCATTTAAATCTTGATCATGCGTCATCGAAGCTAAATACCATGACTGATAGCTTGGGCCCTGAGTCACAAAAGATCCGGCCTGTGGATCCTGCTCTAATTTTGATTTTAGATCAACCCGTGAATACGGCTGACCAATCAACCTCTTTTGAGCTGCTGTCGTATAAAGTAATTGCTCTGTCTCAGCGGAGGTCAAAAACTTTAAGAATTTCCAAGCTTCAACTTGATTCATCGAACTACTCGCAACAGATAATGCCCAGAAAGTTCCCCAGCCAACATTTTTTCCAGGAAGTTGCGGAACAGGGACTGTTTTAAATTTTAATTGCGGATTTTTTTCTCTGATCTCCTGAATTCGCCATGAAGGACCAAAGTACATCGCCACCTGACCAGCGGCAAAAACATCTGTCGAAGGTCCCATGCTCAAATCCCAAACCTGTCGATCTTTTTTCGTTACAAAACTAGTATAGAAATTTACTACATTAGCACCAAACTGATCATTAGGTTTTTCAAGATTTGCTCCCGATTCCTGCTTAAACAACAAACCCACAATATCGCTCCAATGATGAACATTTCCAGTCGCACCAATCGCTGCTCCAGATTGAATAATTCGTCCCTGTTCATCCTTCTTTGTTAATCGAACCGCAGTACTGATAAACTCATTCCAATCTTTAGGTGGATTCAAGCCAGCTTCAGCAAACAGATCTTCATTATAAAAAAGCGCTAAACCATCAACTGCTATTGGCATAGCATAAGCTTTGTTGTTTTTAACAAAGCTATCTTTAGCAATTGGATAAAAAGTCTTGTTATACTCATCAACCGACATTACGGAATTCGGCATTTCTGAGACCATATTTAATTTGGTAAACATTGGTAACCAAGTATTATGAATCATAAACACATCTGGCGCCTCTTCCGGCTTACCCTCTTGTTTAGCACTTAGTTTAGCTTGGACACGGCTTCGATAATTTCTTGAGCTCTGAAAGACATAATTGATTTTTACGTTAGGATTTTGTTGTTGATAAAGATCAATTGCTGGTTGAATCAAATCAGGCTGTTCCCACAAACCATAAAAATTCAGTGTTATTTGTTGATTAGAATCCGTCGGCCGACGACCTAAACTAGTAATCACAAAATAGACGATCACACTTAACAAAATCGCTAAAATTAAAACAATTATTACAATTTTCTTCATACTACTTCTTTTAAATTATACTCTAACAAACTAAAATAGCGGCATGGGAAAGCAAAAGCCAAAACAAACTCCTGAATCTGAAACGCAGACTTCAAAGCCAGTCAGCTCGACCAATTCTATTTGGAAGGTAGCCACTTATACTTTAATTATCTCTTTTGCTACCATCGGCGCTTTGATTATTGGTACCGTCGCCCTACTATGGAACAAAGTTTATCCAGCTGTTCAGATTGCTAATACTGATATTTCTTTATTAACAACAGATCAAGCTGAACAACGAGTTGCTAGTCAAGTTAATCAAAGATTAAATAAAACTTTTACCTTCTACAGTGCGAACCAGACTTTTCAATTAACTTTAAACTCTAAACATATAAATACCAACTTACCCCAAACTGTTGATAAAGCTTATCAATTAGGGCGCCAACAAATTCATTTTACCCCAACCAAATTAGATCTCGAAATCCGCTTTACTAACGAGTTCGATCAGCTGCTTCAACAAATTGCTCATCAGATAGACCAACCAGCTATCGATGCTCAACTAAAGATCGAAGATCAAATTATCACAGTCACACCATCTCAAGTCGGCAAAATCGTTGATCAGCAATTACTCAAAGACTGGTTAATTACTTATTTAAATGGCCAACCACTACCTTCAACTGAATTGCCAATTAAAACTGCATACCCAAAACTTAATTACGATACAGCTCTTAAAATCAAAGCAACTTTAGATCAAGTCAAACAACAGCCCTTAGAAATTAAATATGAAGAATTAACTTGGAGCTTAGACTTAGAAACACTCGTTTCATTATTAGATCTAACCTCGTCAAAATCTAAACTTGCTCAATTCAATATCTCTAACACCCCTATTATCATTACCTCAATTGACACGCCAAATAACACACTTAGCAATTCCCAAATAGTTCTAGATTCAGAAAAGGCCAAAGCATATTTTGCTACACTTGCACAATCGATTGATCGAGGAGTCCAAGAACCGTTGTTTCAATTTGACGGCACAAGAGTTACTCAATTCCGTCCCCCTTTAGAGGGTCGAAGTACCAATATCTCAGCTAATATTGAGGCGTTAAATCAGATCATCAGTTCGGGCAACATTAAACCTTTAGTCCTAACAGTTGAAACCACCTCTCCAACCAATAAATTATCTAACGATTTAGGAATTAAAGAATTGATCGCCTCCGGAGTCTCTAATTTCGCTCACTCTATCCCGAATCGTATCTTTAACGTTGAACTGGCCGCGTCTAGAGTTAACGGTGTTCTAATTCCCCCAGGTGAAGATTTTTCATTTGTCAAAACCATCGGCGATATCTCAGCAGCATCTGGATATAAACAAGCCTATGTTATT
>CAZZEB010000098.1:0-4314 GCA_964652495.1 uncultured Gammaproteobacteria bacterium | reverse complement strand
TAGATATCACCTTAACTAATACGGGGAGCGGTTCCACAGGTACATTATATGGTTTAGCAGTTCGCAATGTAGATGATGCAGGAAGCACTGCTCCAGATGCCTTAGCTTTCTTAACTAATTTAGATACTTCAGCAACAGTTACCAGTGGTTTATTAATTGATCAGAATGGCGCTGGATCAACCATGACCAATGGTTTAAATATCACTCGAACAGCTGGAACCTTAACTAACGCTATTAATATCTCAGGAACGATCGGTAGCAAGATATTAGAAACTGCAAGTTTAGATATCAATACTGCTGGTGAAGTAACTGGTGCTACTGGAATTGCTTCTTCTGGAAATATTGACTTCTCAGCGTTAAATTCTGGCGGTTTAGTCAAAGCTGCAGTTACTACTGGTCGTTTATCAGTAGCAGTCGCTGGAACTGATTATGAAAATGCTTTAACTTTTGACAATGGTTTAACTAGAACTACTAATAATATTCAGTTAGGCGGAGCGTTAACTACTTCTACTACAATCACTAATGATACTAATCAACTTTACTTTAACTTAGATAGTTCAGGTGATTTCCAAGTTCAAGATGCTGGTACCACTTTTGCTTTATTCCAAGATGATGGTTCTATCACTTTAGGTAAAGCTTCTACTGCTTCGACTCTTAATCTTGGTAATGGAACCGGTGCTAATACTATTGCTTTAGGAAATAATAACGGATCAACTTCTTTAACTATCACTGGCGGCGACGACTACTCAATTAGTGCTGCAGGTGTCTTAACATTATCTGCCTCAAGTTCACAAACTACAGCTATTGTGGTAACAGATACTGATTACACAAATGCAATTTCCTTAGGTGATAACAATATCGTTGGTACTACTGCTGCCATTGATTTAAGTTACTTTGATGTGGCTACTACAGGAGCCACCACAGTTACTCCATCTAGCGATGTAGCAGCATTAACTGTCTTAGGTACTAACGTTACCTCAGCTAATATGTTGTATCTAAATTCACGCAATACTTCCGGTACAATCCAAAATATTGCTTTTGGTGGTTCAACCACACTATCAGGTAGTTTAGTTGGCCAAGCTTTAGACCTATCAACAAATCTAACAGCTACTGACACCTCTGTTACCGGCACAGCTGTTACTTTACCAAGCGGCACTAATACTACTGGAACCGTTAATGTTAAAGGTGTTGTAGTCAGCGCTGGTGGAGGCTTAACCCAAAATGGTGGAACTACTAACTATATCGGCTCTGACGTCACAGTTCCATCCTTAACTCAAACATCAGGCACCTTAAACGCCTATGGTTACCAAGTAACAACTCCATCTACCATTACCACTGGCGGCACTGCTTATGGTTTGAATGTTGTAGCCACTGGAGTTGGTGCAGGTACTCTAAGAGGATTAAATATCAGCTCTATCACTGGCGGATCAGGATCAGAAACTGCCTTGGCTATTGGTAGCGGTTGGGACTTTGGTATTGATGCTGGAAACAATTCAATTGTTAATATCGGTGATTCCGGAACAGATATTACCTCTAGTGGTGCTACTTTTGCAGTTAACTTAACTCTATCAGGTGATGCTAATGAAGGTATCGCTGGTGGAGGTTTGAGTGATTGTGATGGCGCAACAACCCAAAAGTTATTGTGGGATTCATCAACTAACAAATTCTCTTGTGGTACTGACCAAGGATCTGGATCAGGTGGTTCAAAATGGACAGATTCAGGAAGCATTACCTGGTTAACTGAAGATACTGACGATTTAGCAGTTGGTGCAAACAACACATTAGTTGCTCCATTCTCAGTTGACGTTTCAGCTAATTTAGTTCGAGTAGGTACTGGCTCAACTGCTAATGCCACAGTTGATTTATATGCTTCAGATGGTGACTTAGGCAGTATTATTATGACCACTTCAGATACTATTAATTTTAACGGCGCTGATGCTGATTTCGATGGCGATGTTAATATTGACGGCGGCGATTTATCAGTTGCCTCAGGTAGCTTTAACTTAGCCAATGCTGCCACTACATTTAATATTGGCTCTACAAATATTGCACGAACAGTTAATATCGGTACTGGTACTAATACTGATGCCATTAACATCGGCACAGGTGGTACTGGTGTTGATACCATCGTTATAGGTAATACCGTTTCTGGTACTACACTTGCCTTAAATTCTGGAACAGGATCCAATTCTTGGAGTATCTCTTCAGCAGGTGCGGCTACCTTTAATGGTCATGTCACTTTATCAAGTGATGTTAATGAAGGACTATCCGGTGGTGGTTTAGTCGACTGTGATGACGGTGCAAATTCAAAGTTATTGTGGGATACAACTACTAATCAATTTTCATGCGGAACTGACCAAGGATCTGGATCAGGTGGTTCTAAGTGGACAGATGCTGGTACTATTTCTTATCTAACTTCAACTACTGATGATATCGCAGTTGGTGGAACTAGCTTATCATCACCATTCTCAGTTGATGTTTCATTAAATACTGTTAGAATCGGTGATGGTTCAACCAGCAATGCAATTTTAGCCATGTATGCCTCAGATGGTGATACCGGTAGCTTGGAATATAACACCTCAGATTCGTTCCAATTTAAAAACGGCAATGTAGTTATTGATCAAGATTTAGCAGTCAATGGTGCTTCTAATGCTGATATCACCTCAACTACCACTACAGCAACTGTTTTTGATACTACTGTTACTAATCTTAGTATCGGTGGAGCAGCCACTACCTTCTCTCTAGGTGCTGGTTCAGGTACAACTACTGTTAATAATGCCTTAACAGTCGCGGGAACATTAACAGGAAATGGTCAATTTAGCTTAGGTGATAACGGTGAAACAGGTGCTATCAACACTTCTGACTGGGATATTTCCACAAGTGGTGATTTAACCAATATTGGCTCGATTGGTGCTGACGGTAACATTACTCAAACTGGTTCAACTACTTTTTCTACTGGTACTGGAGCAATTAGCTTAAATGGCGCAACTACGATCGCTGCCAATACTAATTTGACTATGAGCTCTGGAACTGGGTCATTTACCCAAACTTATTCTAATAATACAACTACAGCTGGAACGTTTAATCCAAGAAGTATCGCTGCAACATTATCTGGAGCTTTTGGTAGTGGTAGTACTATTATTTATGGCACTCGAGCTGATACGACTGTTTCAGGTGCTTCATCAGGTGGAACTCAAGCCGGCTATGGTGGTTACTTTACTTCAACAGGTGAGAATACTGGTGCGGCTACTTCTACAGCTATTGGTATTTATGCTACTGCTACTGGTGCTGATGCAAATTACGCTGCTATCTTTGAATCCGGAAATGTTGGTATCGGTACCACCGCTCCAACTAATTTATTAACTTTAGGATCAATTGCTGGTAATGAGATTTCAACAACTGGCACCAATGATTTGAACATCACTACTGCAGCTAGCACTGGTGGTGCAATTACAATTAGTCCTCGAAATAGCACTTCTGCTTTGATTATCGATACTGCAGGTAGCGTCAATGTTGGTGGCGATACTACTCCGAATTCCGCATTTACAGTTGGCGGATCTTCTCAATTCCAAGTTAATTCTAGCGGAGCCATCACTGCTGCGACTGGTATTACTTCCAGCGGCACAATTAACTTCAGCGGCTTAACAACTGATGGTGTAGTTTATACCAGCGGTGGAGCAGGAACTCTCAACTCTGAGGCTCAACTAGCAGTTAGTCGAGGTGGTACAAATGCTTCATCAGTTGGTTCAGCGGGTTCTGTTGCTTACTCAACTGGGACTGCTTATGCCTTCAGCGCAGTTGGATCTAGTGGTGAATGTTTGAAGTCTAATGCTGGTGGCGCACCAAGCTGGGGTCAGTGCGTGATTATTGCTTCTGATTCATTAGATTACATAGATTTTGATGACACTATGGATCTTGATAACAACTTAACCACGAATCAATCAACCTACACTTCAACTTGGAATTACACACCAGCAGGTAACACCGCTACAGCTACTCAATATACTTTCGCTCCAGTGATGGGTATTGATGCTACTGATCAAACATTAACCGCTATCAACATAGCTGCTAATACTAACGGTAATACCGATGCTGGCGATGTTTTTGTCGGTGTCAATTTTGGCAATCAAACAAATACTAATCCTACTGCTACTGCTATTCAGGTTGGAACTGGTTATGACAATATTATTGATAGCTCATCAATCGATATTACTGGTGCAGGAGCCATAACCGGAGCCACTGGAGTAGTCTCATCAGGAACAATCACCTTCTCAGGCTTAACAGCAGGTGGGGTAGTCAAAGCTGGAGCTGGAA
>CAZZEB010000097.1:0-4354 GCA_964652495.1 uncultured Gammaproteobacteria bacterium | reverse complement strand
TGAACTGCATTTTGATTAAAAGCTTTAAAACCGCATTGAGTATCTTTAAATGGTAATCCTAAAATTAAAGTTCGGATAATTACAAAACCAAGTGAATAGATCTGTCGCACTAATGGCGCCCCTTTTCTACCGGCTCGAGACCCAATCACAATATCAAACCCCTGATCAAATTTCGGCCAAAAATGCTCAACTTGAGATAAGGGTGTCGCTTGATCAGTGTCAGTAAACAAAATCACCTCACCTTTAGCCTCTAATAATCCAGTCATGACAGTTACAGCCTTGCCACCATGTGGACTCTCGATCAATCTGAATTTAGGATGATTACTGATAAATTGATTCACTAATTTAACTGTTTGATCAGTTGAGCCATCATCGACTACCAAAACCTCGTAATCATAGTCTTGAGCTGATAAATAATCTGAAACTTGCTTTAAAACCCCTTTTTCGAGGTTAACTTCTTCGTTATAAGCCGGAATAATGACTGACAATCTTAACTGTTTCATCGCTTGTTTAGTTTACCACTTTCTGAAGCTCTGACGCATCCAATCTTTGCCTAAATTGAACTCTTAACTCACCAAATTTTTGTTCAGTAATTAAAATCGAAGGACCTAATCCATCGATCCATTTCTGTTGTGAAATAGAATCAACTCCTCGCTCAATAGCAATATAAATTCGGTCTGATTTCTCAACTCGCTGACCCGGTAAATGTTCGGCTACTAAATAATCCCAACCTTGAGGATATAAATACGGCACAGTATGAGAATCAAATTGAAAACTTTCTCCACCAGATGATTGTTTAATCCAATTTAATAGAGCTAATTGATCTCTATAAACTAAATCTGTTTGATTGGTAATAAAGAAAACATCTTGATGTCGATAAACCCGAGCCGCTGAATGTAACCACCAGGGAATCATTAATAAAACACAAACTGCTAACCACTGTTTAACACTTAACTTAGAACTCAACCAATTTAATCCAGCTCCAAATAATAAAATCCACCCAACAGCACTACCCACATATAGATGATACAAACTACTCGAGAACATTATTAGCGGAAGGGACATCCAACACCACCAAAAAAGCAGTTTCATCTCAGGGCTAATCCCTTTACGCCACCAAATAATCCACACCAACACTACTTGCCAAAACCACCAATGCGCTACCTCCCCAGACCAACTAAACCAACTCTCATTAATCACTCGGGCCAAGGTTCGCCAGTAATGATCAAAAGCCTCAGTTATTGAAACTGCTTTGCCATGTCCATCACCAGTTAATAACTTTAAAGCCCCATTACTTAATAAATGCTGATTCCGAAAATCAAATAAAATTAACGGCGCTGAAACTAACAATCCTACCCCAACTCCAACTAGCCAATCTCGCCAATGCCCAGCTTTAAACCAACGACTAATTAATAATCCGGCAAAAACTAACCCCCATTGAATCACTAATATAATTTCGAACTGAATTGATAAACTAATAGCTGCTGCTGCTATCCACAAGAATTTAGCTTTATTTGTTTGATGATATTTCCATAACCCCCAAAAACCAATTGTTACTGCTAACACTGCTGGCGACACATTGGATAACCACCGAGAGTAATTTATTAGCTGCATACTAAAGATTGCTACCCCAGCAGTCATCACCGCCACCCAACGACGTTTATACCAATCTAAAGCAAGTCCATAAACAAAAACCGGCACTAATCCGCCCAAAGCTGCTAAAAAGTACCCCGCCATCAATGGCTGACCTTGTCCCAACCAATATGGCCAAGTCATTAAGTAGTAATACCAAGGACCATGAAAGACTCCATCAACATCAGTTTTAGGTCCAATTAAAGTAAAATCTTTAAAGGTGTATAAAGTTTGAATAATCGCCGCATCACGACCTTGTTCAAAACCCCAGAATAAATAATCATTCAAACTCCAACTTCTGACTAAAGTTGCCACTACCCAAATTAATATTGGAATTAACCAAACAGCTTTTGCTGATTTCAAAAAGCTGGTCTGTTTCATTAACGTGAAGCCTCTGGGCGATTATGAATTAATTTAAAAATCCGAATTCCATCCACCTCTTTTTCTGAAACTATCTTCGACCAACCAAAAGCCGCAATCTCATATTTTGGATGATTAACTGGCAAACATTCTTGATCTTCACAAACTACAATCAATTGTTCTGTTATATCTTTTGGCACCTCTTTTGGTTTAAATCCATAGACATCTAAATAAAATTGATAGGCCGCATCATAATTATGTTTGGCAATTAAAGCAAAATTAAATGGCTGACCATTTGCCTCATCAATTACCATTCTGGCAATTTTTTGAGTTCTCTCTAATTGTCCGTTCGGTTTAGTTTTTAGAGGCGATGATTGAATATTTACCAAAACTAAAATTGCGACTAATATTAAAACCACACTTCGAGCAAATAAACCAAACTTTTTTAACTGCCAAGCTAAACCGATCACCCCAGCCAACATTAAATAGGGAGCTGGATTTAGAAAACCTAAATAATGATCATAAATTGATTGTTTATACAAAGCTAAACCGACCACTCCACCTAACATCCAACCGCTTAACACCAACCAACGCCACTCCCACTGTTTAGTTTTGATAAATTTAATAATTAAAATAATCACTGGAACTAATAACAAAATTGGGACTACCCACATTAACAAATTATTCTCCGACACCATATAACGCCCAATCAAATCTTGATAATAAATCGGCAACATTCTTTCAAAAGTATTAAAAACATTTAAATTAACTGTAGTTTGTCGATCACCAAAAAATGTTGATAGTGCCTTAAAATTCATCCAATCATGACGAATATCAAACACTAATAACGGTGACATCAAAACCCCAAAAACTCCGATTCCAGCCAAACACCACAACCAAAATTGCTTTAACTTTTTCCAATCTTTTCTTAACCACCACGATTCAAATCCCCACAAAACACCCACTATCCCTACTAAAATCAAAGCTAAATAGTGCATCTGTATCAAAAAAGCCATCGCTCCGCCTTGGATTAACAACCACCAACCCTGTTTAGTTTGGTGATATCGATTAATTGCCCAAATCAAAATCAAACTAAAAAATGGAGCTGGATTTGGATTCCAAGAAGATCGTGAATAAATAATATTAATAGGTGATAAAGAATATAGAATTGCCGCCAATAAGGCTGGAACTTTACCAAACCATTCTCTAGCTAACAAATAAACTAAACCAACTGAAGCTGTACCGATAAATGCCACCATCACCGCTGCAGCAATTGGATTTAACCAACTAATAGCCATCGGAACCGCCATCATGTAGTAATAAAGCGGCCCTAGATACATACTACCAACTGAAGTCGGAGGCCCAATTAAAGGAATATCCCAAGTTGTTAAAGTTTTTTTGATAATTAGGGCATCACGACCTTCATCACCCAAAAAAGTCATGTACTGATCAATTTTGTAGAGCCGCAAACCTAAACTGATCACCAACAACAGCACAATTATGGCTGTTTCCATCCGGTGTTGTTTTATCCAAGCGATACTTTTTTGCCAATACTTCATTGCCAAGTTGCCAATCTAAATTTAAATAACTCCCAAAATGATCTAATAATAACTCGTAAATTTGCTCCAGTTGGTTGACCAGTTAATCGTGGATAATGATTAACCCCAACTTGTTTAACTCTAAATCCAGCTTGTTTGACTCGAATTAATAACTCAGCATTAACCATCGCTCCTCGGGTTGAATTTAACTCACCAATCTTATCTAAAGCTGACCGATGAATCATCTTAAAACCACAATCCAAATCATTGACCCAAACACCAAACAAGCACCAAACTGAGATCGCCCAAATTTTGGCGAAAATTAGCCGGTAAAAAGGATCCGCTCGTTTGATTCGATAACCAACTATATAGTCAGCCTGATCTGTTAGCTCTAAAAATTTAGTTACTTCATTAAAATCAAACTGCCCATCACCATCGGTGTAAACAATCCAATCATATTGAGCATTGGCAAAACCTGCCCGCATCGCTGTCCCATAACCACCATTTGGTTGATGAACCGCTTTAATTCTTTTATCTTTAGCGGCTAATTGATCTGCAACTTTACCAGTTTGATCTTTAGAACCATCATTTATTATCAAAATTTCCCACTCTAACTTTAACTCTTCTAAGACTTTTACCGCTTTTTCAGTGGTATTGGCAATGTTACCTTCTTCGTTATAAGCCGGAAAAAATACCGACAATCAGCGCTCCGATAATAAATTGTGTGAGTCGTTTAGATTCCATAGCGTTTTCAGGATTGATCGGGCAGGCCCGGATGGGTCAGGACATCTGGGCGCAAAACTCGGTCCAGCGTTTCTTTATCG
>CAZZEB010000096.1:0-4484 GCA_964652495.1 uncultured Gammaproteobacteria bacterium | reverse complement strand
GCATTAATTAAAAACAATTTAAATGGTCGATGTTCAAATAGATAATTATTGCCAAAAGACATTGCAACCCAACCAAAACCTGCTGCAAATCCGGCAAACAAACCAAACATAGCATCTTGTTGGCCAATAAACGCAGCTAAATTCAAAGCCATAACCAGAGTTAACAAGTATGACCCAATAATTCTTTTTAGAACACCGCTGTTCATCTGAGCATCAGTTACTCCAGAAAGCTTTTGCCATAATTTCGCAAAGAGCATTGAATACCAAAGATAACCTAAGATTAGACCTGTAAAAGAAGCGATAAATGCAGCTACGAAGTTAATTGCCATCTACAAATTATTATAACAAATATCTTAATAATGTAGTTAGTTAATCAACAATGCTAATATATAGATATGAATAATACACGAGTCTATAAAATGAGTTTTGCCAGCATCTACCCTCTTTATATAGCAAAAGTGGAGCGAAAAGGTCGGACAAAAACAGAAGTGGATCAAGTTATATGTTGGCTAACTGGCTACAGCCAGTCTCAGCTAGAAGCACAAATTAAAGCTGAAGTAGATTATGAAACCTTTCTAACAGAGGCACCAAAAATGAATCCACTACGAAAATCGGTTAAAGGAATAATTTGTGGAGTACGAGTTGAAGATATCGAAGATCCAATTATGCAGGGAATCCGTTATATTGATAAATTAGTTGATGAAATCGCTAAAGGAAGACCAATGGAAAAAATTCTCAGAACTGAATAATTAGCCTATTTCTTTAAAAATTTTATTTAGGATTTTGCAAAACCCAATCTATTTCTTCTAGCCATAAATAATGAAGCACCCGAGGGATTCGATGTTCTTCTAAACCTTTGATAACATCTTCCAACTTATGATATTTAATAGCCATCAGTGGAGGTAATAATAAACGTTCCTCTTTTGATACAAACTGTTTAAACTGCCAATCTAATAAGTAAAAACTGCCAAGACGTCCATTCACAAATGCGTGAGAAACGACATTTTGACCAGACTCTATATACGATGCATCTACTCCTCTATCCTGCAACAATCTAGTTGCTGCACCATTCACATACATACAATATTTAGTGTCTGGAGAAACACGAGGAAGTATTGTTTGAGTGGGAAACGATTTGTCTAAATCACTTTGGGCTTGAGCATAAACATCAGCCGCAAAGTCTGCTCCAAAAATAAATGGTTTTTTGAATCTACTCTCGATGCCTGAAATCATAGACTAGTATTTTACATCTATTTTTACTATAAGTCCAATATGTGGTGCAATTTATGATCTAAACTTTCGTTTAGCCTGTCGAACTCTCTCTCGTAGCTCCAGTTGCATATCTACCGTATCACGATGAATACCACGTATTTTATAAATTAAATCGCTTTCTAATAAATGTTGCGCTCTTAAAGTTTCATTTCTTTTCTGCATTTCCAACTCATAAATTCTCGATTTTTCTAATTTCTCGAGTTGAACTTTTTCAGTTTCTTCCATCCGCTGCTGACGAAATAATCTAGCGTTCTCAATCATTATTGGATCTCTATCTAAAATATCCAAAAAGTTTGATTGATATCCTTCTGTAAAACTCATAAATACTTTTCTAACTGATAGCTGCTTCAAAAGCCTTTTTAGCAATTAATCTAGTTGTATCAATAAATGGCAAAGGTGATTCAGATTCGTTTGTTATCACAATTGGAATCTCAGTGCACCCAGCTATAAAACTATCAGCACCCCTAACTTTTAACTCCTGAATAAATTCAATCATTTTGGTCTTTGTTTCATCGGTTGGTTTGCCTTTAATAATATCTTTATAAATTAAGTCATTAATTTCTTGTTGTCGCTCAGCTGACGGAATTACTGACTCAATCCCAACTTCTTTTAATGGTTTCTCATACAATCCATCACTCATAGTTACGCCAACGCCTAAGATTCCCACGTTTTTAAATCCCCGACTTTGGCAATCATTAATAACAATATCGATAATACTAATTACGGGAATTGGCGATTCGGCTTGAACTTTTTGAATAGCATAGTGTGGAGAATTTGATGGAATAATTGCGAAATCAGCACCTGCCTGACCCAAAGACTTAATTGATGTCAATAAATCTTCTCCTACTTTATCCCAATCCTTAGTATCAAATGGTTTATCAATCTCATCACTTGGAAGTTGTGTATATGTGATTCTTGGATGTCTTAAAGAATCTTGCCCAAAATGTTTATAGCTTTCACTGACAATTGTATCAATACAAAGAAGTGCCCCTGGAACTGTTATACCTGCAATACCAATGTGTTTCATGTTTATTTAAACATCTTTCGATTAGCAATTAAATATAATGGCGTAAAAATAGTAATCAAAGTTGAAATTGCCATAACAAACCAACTCAGATCATTAAAACCATAAATCATCACACCACCAAAAACATTCTCAAAATGGTCAATTGGATTGTATCTTAAACCATAGGTTGTTCCGACAATTAATCCATAAATACAGATAAACAATCCCAAATATAAACCAAGTTTCCTTCTTTTTATAATATACACAGCAGCTGTTAGCAAAATTACTACAGTAAAAATATCTTTTAACCATATAGATAAAATGTCATAAAGCCTTACAGTTTGAATAACTGCCGCCACAAAAGGATGGTTAGATAATATTCCAGCGATGTGAGACATGGTAATAAAGTCTAATAGAAAATTTAGAAAACCAAAAACGCTCGTTTGATAAGTTAAGATAGATAATGCTAATAATATCACTCCTACAGCACTCAGAATAAAGTATCCAGCAATAATATTTAAGATTATATTTTGAACTTTTTGAATGGATAACATATAGATATTATACCAATATAGGTATATAGAATTCTTAGTTTGAAGTATTTGGAACTTTAATCATCAAAACCGAAGTTAATAGTATCCAAATTAGGAACGTTGCGATAGGAATTCTTTCGTAGAGACCAGCATAAGAACTCATAACGTTTACTGCTGCAATCGGCCTTGATAAGGTAAATAATAATCCTGCAAACAAAGAAATCTTCGCAAATAAGTGTAAATTTGTTTTTTTGTATGCAAACCAAAAAAAGAATCCAGACAATACAGTTAATAAAGATATTATAGATACAAAGACGATATGTATTCTCCCAATATATGTTAGCTCAGTCCCACGAGTATTAATAGGGAACCATGTAATCACAAAACCAAATAAACCGATAAGAATTATGAATATCGATGCACATTGCGCAAGTTTCTTTTTAGAAAGTTTATATAGTCCCACGCCGAATAATGCTACCAGAAGGTTATAAATACAAAATATATTCATAAAACCTTATATAGGGGAATTCGTTGAAGATAATTGACTAACATCCATAGAGACATGTGAATAATTCGGATACATCATCCCCCCAACAATGACAGCAAAGATGTATACAATAACAGCTATTATTCCAGCATACCAATACCAATTTTTTGTCATACTAATAATTATATCGTAAATACCTAGGTACGCTCCAAGATCTATCAAAATAAAGTTATCTAAGAAGCACAATAAACCTTTTAAAAATACTGAAGTTCTGACGGACAGAGAAACTATTCGAACTTTTTGGAAGAATTCACAAGAGCAATTCTTTATACCAAATTACAGAATGATGGAACTATTTTACTATCTGTCTTGTTATTACAAAAGACAAATCGATTAAAAGGATCCTGTTTTAACTTCACCCGCAGGTTGGAAATTCGCGACAATAACGCCATTTGGAGCAATTTCACCTTTAGTCATTTTCCATGTCTTTGGAATTGTTCCATCGGCAAATAAGCGTTTACCTGTTCCAAGTGTGATCGGATATATTTTAAGCCATAGTTCATCAACTAAATTATTCTTCAGCAATGTTTGAACTAGATTGGCACTCCCATACACTTGTAACGGAGAGCCATCCTTCTCTTTGAGTTGTTTTAATTCGTTGACATCTTGTAGGACGACAGTGTTTTCCCATGTTGGATTTTTGAGTGTTTTGGAAACAACATATTTAGTAATTCTGTTTACTTGAGACCACCCTTCTGTATGCTGTGGCCAATATCCCGTCCAGATATCATACGTTTTTCGTCCAAGCAGTAGATCGTATTCTCCGCTCATCTGATCAGCCATTACTTTGTTCATAAATTCATCCGTTAAAGGTACTGTCCATCCACCGAATTTGAAATCACCTGAAGTATCTTCTTCCGTCCCACCTGGCGCTTGTATAACCCCATCAAGCGTAATAAATTCAAGAACAATAATTTTTCTCATTGAAGAAATCTTACCACAATTTATTGAAAGTTAGTTCTAATCCCAATCTGGAGAGTTATCGATTCATGAAGAAAAATAAGGCTAAATAATGTGCTGCGGGACAGGGTCTACTTTGCTGAAGCTTCGTATGACCTTAATTTTCTTCCAGCTGCTAAATCCTTCTTCAAGGCTACCGAAATTAGTCTTTTATAAGCAAATGCTT
>CAZZEB010000095.1:0-4501 GCA_964652495.1 uncultured Gammaproteobacteria bacterium | reverse complement strand
GAATAACACCTTCAAAGTGGCGGTAATCTAATGGGTGATCTTCTGTTTTAAGGGCCAATCGTTTAACTGTATTGTCTAAGCTTGGACCTTTAGGAATAGGCCATGATGGCATAACTCCATCGACCTCTAAACGAAAATCGTAGTGGAGAGCAGTGGCTTGATGTTTTTGGACAACGAAGTGTAATTTGTCTGGGTGACGATCATCCGAGGTGAACGGTTCTGGGGTTTTGTTTGGATCTCGCATTGAGCGATATTTGTCGAGTTTGGCGCTCATGATTGTTCTAATAATATATCACTATATGAATTGGACAATAGGTCATCTTCGGTAATGCCAAATAAATCTAGGTAATTCTGGCATTGTTCAAGTAGTTTGGCTTTGCCGATAGTGCCATCATAATCGATGGCTTCGATCTCAACAAACGATCCCAGACCTTTGACTTGGTCAATGTGAAACTTCACGTTATCTATAAAATAAATTTCACGGTGTTTATCCACAACAACTTTAAGTGGCAGTGCTTGTGTGAGCGTGTGAAGTAATGATTTGGCATCTGAAGTAGTGTAAAGACTAATTATTGATTGCTTTGGGCCAGACTGGTTTTCTCTTTGATAGTGAATCAAATTGTTCTCGATGTTTCCTTGGCGGAGTTTTAGTCGGCCAACTGGAATTTCAAAATAAGTGTCGATTTGATGATCAGTGCCTTTGTAATCAGCGTTATGTTCTTTGAGAATTTTTCGGATATGAGTGGCATCGGAGCATTTGGCTTTGATTTCAATGTTGAGATGCGGCATCAAAATTGATTATATCATCGATTTGAAATTGATATAATTAAGACATGGACGAAGATTTAATGAAAGCTGGCTTGTCTGAAATCTACGGTGATGATGGACCAGAGGACTACAATGTCGAAATGAAAAAAGCCAAGCCGGAAAAAAAGCAGGATGAAAAAGTTGAGGAAAATGATGAGGACGATACTAGTGCTGGCGAGATAGACTAATTATTTGATTGCTAGTAACTCGATTTCAAAAATCAAAGTAGAATTAGCTGGAATAGTTCCAACGCTGCGGTTGCCATAACCTAGACTGGCTGGAATTGTTAGTTTTCTCTTGCCGCCAACTTGCATACCAACTAAACCTTGATCCCAACCTTTGATAACTTGGCCAGCTCCGACTGAAAATTCAAATGGCTGTCCTCGATCTAAAGAGCTATCAAATTTTTGACCATTAGTTAAGGTTCCTGTGTAATGAACTGAAACAGTATCTCCTGCAACAACTGCTGGACCAGTCCCAACAGTTAGGTCTTCACTGACTAGATCGCTTGGTGCTGATGCTTCTGGTTGATTAGCTGCTGGTGTGGCTAAAGGAGGTAATGTCGGTACTGGTACATT
This sequence comes from uncultured Gammaproteobacteria bacterium, assembly GCA_964652495.1. Lineage (GTDB taxonomy): Bacteria > Patescibacteriota > Microgenomatia > Daviesbacterales > UBA10151 > CAYTXH01. The sequence continues at coordinate 3,116 of CAZZEB010000095.1, read as the reverse complement.
GGAATTTTTCGGTGTGGTGATGTAGATAATTGCTGCAGCGACGACAACGCTGCCGAGGACAATTGCGATAATCGTTGGAAGTTTCATTAACAGCATGTTACGAAATGAACATAGAAATTGCAAGTCGGTTAGTCGGGGAGTTTAACTAAATTTTGTGGGTTATTTTCCATGAATCGGTATAAGTTATCGACAGTGGTTTGGATGATTCGTTGCTCAGCTTCGATAGTATTAAAGGCATTGTGAGGTGTGATGAGAACATTTGGCATATCCATCAAAACGTGATTTTGTAAAACGGTTTTTAAGGTGTTGATGTCGCAGCGATCTTCTAAACAATAGGTAGAGCTATCTTTTAGATGGCCCTCTTCTTCAAGCACATCTAATGCTGCACCAGCGAGGTGTTTATTTTTGAGGGCTTCGACTACAGCTGCTGTTTCGACAACAGCTCCACGAGCGGTGTTAATTAACAGAGCTCCATGTTTAATGTGTTGAATGTTGTGATTGCCGATCAAATGATGTGTTTCTGGAATATAGGGGACATGTAAGGTGATGATGTCGCTTTGTTGAAGTAATTCTTCTAAAGAGACATATCGGAAATGAAGAGAGTCTTGAAGTTCGTTTCTAGGAAAAGCATCAAAGGCTAAAACATTCATACCAAAGCCATTCGCAATCGAAATTGCTCTTTGACCGATATGACCTGTCCCAATTACACCAATGGTTTTACCCATCATATCAATGCCTTGTAATCCTTCGGTTTCAAATGAACCACTGACACGAACTCGCTCGATAGCAGTATCGATTTTTCGAGCCAAAGTGAGGAGGAGTGCAAAAGCGTATTCAGCTACGGTATTTTCGCCATAAGATGGAACATTGCAGACGGTGATGTTTCGTTCTTTTGCGGCTTGAAGATCGATGTGATCAAAACCAGTAGTGCGGGTAGCAATTAGTCGAAGATTGGGAAGTTGTTCAATCACCTGACGGCTAATTTGTGAACCTGTGTGAGAGGTAATGATTTCTACATTTCTAATCTGATCAATGACCTCGGGACTGATTTCATGTTCAAAGAAATGTTGGAGATGATCTGGTAGTTTTTCTTGAAGAGATTTTTTCTCAGAATCGCGAATTTCGAAATGGGCAATAATCATCTGTTTAAGAGTAACAGATTTTACGAGGTAAAGAAAAGACTATTTATATGTTAGGATGAGATGATGAAACCGAGGCTGAAATTGCCTTTTAAAGGAGCTGTCGAAGTTACCCAATATTTTGGTGAAGTGCCTGAAAATGCTGAAATCATGAGGGCTTATCAAAGTTGGGGTTTATTAGGGCATAATGGGGTCGATTATGGATTGATGGAAGGGTCAGTAGTGTTGGCAGTGGCTGGAGGAGTGATTTCAAAAATTGAGAGGCAGGATGGGTTTGGATTGTTTTTGGAAATAAGTCATAAGTGGGGGATTAGTTTGTATGCTCATTTATCTGAAGTCAAAGTTCAGGTTGGCCAAAAGGTTCGTCTAGGCCAGAAAATTGCCCTGTCAGGTCAAACTGGATTAGTAACTGGTCCGCATCTTCATTTAGGAATTCGGTTGAATGATACTTCTGTGGATAATGGTTATTTAGGATTTTCTGATCCGATGGAGTTTATAAAAACTTAATTTTTATTTTTCTTTTGATTCAGCTTCTTCGGCATCGGCTTTAGTTTGATGAATAGTTCCGTCGGGGTGATGGGGTGGTGAATAAGTTGTAATAAGTTTTAATGATTCTTTGCCTTTATTAAGGACATTATGTTTGGCGCCAGCTGGGATTAAAACTAAATCCTCTTCTTCAAATTCTTCAACTTGATTATTAACGGTTACTTCTGCTTCTCCTTCTACGACATAGATGATTTGATCATTGTCTGGATGGACTTCTAAGCCGATATCTTCTCCTGGTTTTAAATTCATGATTACTACTTGGGTGTGTTCTCCTGTGACTAGAACTTTTCTAAATGCTGTATTATTTTCGGCTTGGTTTTCAATTGCTTTAATAAATGTTTTCATAGTTCGATTATAGTGATGTTTTGTAAGCTGTATGTAATATTTATTACGAAATTAGGTATGTGTTTGGTTTCAGCTATATTGGATGCTAAAATACCAGTCAGCCACTTACTAATTTTTGCTAAAAAATGTTCGTAGTGTGTGTAAGTTGAAACCGACGATTTTGATAGAACCAATTATATAAATTGATTAAGGTAATCAAAATGTCGATCCCGGGGTGTAGGTCATCGGTAGACCGCTCGGATGGGGTCCGAGAGGTAGAGAGTTCAATTCTCTCCATCCCGACTAGTAGGTAGATTGAGATGTTTTAGCAAAGTATTAAAATGAAAGTCTTAGTTCTTCAATCGCATTCTCTAATTCCTGCTTTTCCTGTTCAAGTTCAGCTATTTTCTTATTACCAATATTAATTGATGTTTTACTTATTTCTGGATTTATCATACCAAAAGATAATTCCATCATAAATTCCAGCTTTAATATCTCTAAGCATCTTGTCAAAAACTGGTCTTTGACTTGGTTTTTTAGCTGACTTCTTGGATCATCTGAAGATTTTCTTGCATACAAAACATACTTTAGGTTTGTAATATCAAAATAATCACTCATAATGGGATGTATCAGAGGAAAGTATTTGTATTTGAAGATAGGGTAAAAAGGATGGAAGAGTTACTTTAATTTTTCTTTAAGTAATTTCAATACTTCTTGAGCATGACTATAAGAGCTGAAAGGGAATAATAAAGTTTTCTCTCCATTGTTTAGATGAAATTTTAACAAACTAGTAGTTTTCATAAAACCTTGTCTTTCTGTTAAGGATATATCTTTTATTTCATCAAAAGAGGCCTTAAAGTCATCTAATGGAGCTTCTATAGTTTTGTCAGTCTTGTTAACTATAATTTGTCTAGTTCCAATCTTTTTATTTGCTTCTCTTGCAATAAGTAATCCTATTACCAACCCGATACCTCCTATGCAAAGCACAAAAGGAAATAACCACCATGGTAGGTTAGGATTTGCGGTAGTTTGAAAGAAAGAATAAACAACAAACCACAATAGAAAACCTGTTACCATTATTTTATTAAAAAGAGGTGTCTTTGTTTT
>CAZZEB010000094.1:0-4503 GCA_964652495.1 uncultured Gammaproteobacteria bacterium | reverse complement strand
GTTTTAAGATCGACTATTCATGAATTAGATCTGATCGATAACCGTAAAAGCTGGTGGAATAGATGGAAAGACCGAATAGATCGAATTTGGAACTGGATAATTGAAAGATCCTGGTTCAAGTGGGTGATTATTATATTATTTGGTTTTAAAGCTATGACTTCTTTAATAAGCTTGGAGATAGTAGTCAGTAATCGAGTTGAATGGTTTATAGTCGGTTTGGGAGTTTTATTATTAACCATAATTGGCTATATGTTCGTTTACAAGAGAGTGCTAATGTCGTCAGTATTAATAGTCTTTTTTATTGTAGCTGGAATAGTATTTAGTGCTTGGGGTTTTACTGATCAAGTAGATTTACCTAGATTATCTATAACTGAATGGGGACAATTAATAGCTTCTGTATTGTCAGCAATCATTATAGTTATTGGATTAATGCAGATATTTTATTCGAAGTTAGTAGCACTACGTTTGATGAAGATATCAGTTATAATCTCCATTTTTATAACTCAAGTATTTGCTTTTTATCAAACTCAATTTTATGCACTATTTGGTTTGATATTTAATCTTGTGTTGTTTGCAGCTGTTAGATTCTTGATAAGTAGAGAGATGAGTCGAAACAAAAAAGATTTTTAAACTAAAATACCTTTGTAACAGCGTTGTTCTTCTAATTTTAGTCGATGGGCAAATTCAGGATTAAAATGGCTGACTGGAACTAACTTGCCTTCATGGAGTATCTGTGGATCGATCCGGCGATATTTAACATGTACAGTTTCATGTAGTCTGGGGAGAACGATGTGATCATGTGTTAGTTCTGACAAAATCTGATTAATTTCGGGATCGTTGCAATCAGTTATTTTCGATAAAACTTGTTCATCGTTGGTTCTGAAATCTGATTCTTCAAGTAGGCCTAATGTAAAAGCTTTTCGTACGGCATGAACAAATAGTTGATATCTGGCGGCTGCTTGCTCACTTCCGGACACATTTTGTTGTATATCAAGAAAATTATTCCCAAAATATAATGCTGAAGTCGCATCTTTATTAATAAATCGGCCGTTATGTACAGTGAGGCTTTGAAGGATTGTTTGAGCAGTTTCTGCTGGTAAGTCTCTTAAAGTGTAGTCGATTCGATCAGCACAAAGTTGAGGAGAGGGTTGTTCTAATAATGTGTGCTTATGATGAGAGGTAACATCTTCTACTGAATATCCGTGATTATTTAGGATCTCAGGTAGTGTGCTTTTGCGGATAAACCCGGCTAATTCTTGATCTTGAAGATCTTGGGGATTATTTTCTAAGTATTGTTGTCCCTTGACCCATTCATATAGATGCGAAAATGCTTGATGATTAACATCATGTAGTAAACCAGCAACTTGTTCACTTAATGATGCTCCGAAGTTTCTAAGCAATAACATTACTCCTAGGCTATGTTCATATCGACTATAGCCAGGCATTTTGAGATATTTCTCTGGTAAACCGTGTTGATTGATTTTTTGAAGTCGACTGACCTCAGGAGACTTTATCAGGTCGATTAGGACTGGCTCTTCTATTTTGGCTACACCATATATTCTATCTTTAAAGTATAAAGCTTCTTTTTTCATCAGACAGCTATATCACTTTTATATACAACTGACAAGAAGTCTTTTACGAAAAGCATTGCTGAGTTATAATCGAGAGCGTGAAGCTTAGTAATGAACAAGTTAAAAAAGTGGCTCAACTAGCCAATCTCCCAATCTCTGAAGAAGATGAGTCTAAGTTTGCTAACCAATTATCTGCAATATTAGATTATATAGACCAGTTGAACCAAGTGAATACAGATGGTGTTGAACCAACCTTTAATGTGACTGGTTTAGAAAATGTTTTGCAGGCAGATGAGGTTAAACCTTCGCTTTCGCAGAAAGATGCTATTTCCAATGGGTCTGAAACTAAAGATGGATATTTTGTAACTAAAGGAGTCTTTGAAAATGAGTGATATTACTAATTGGTCTTTAATCGAAACTCTAGCGGCGATTGATTCTAAAAAAATTGATGTAGCAGAAGTTAAACAAGCATATTTGAAAAGAATCGAGCAATATAATGGTGAACTAAACGCTTATCTTCAAGTGAATTCAGAAGTTGATGGTTTACCAATGGCTGTTAAAGAGGTGATTTCCACTAAAGGGTTAGTAGCAAATGCGGCTTCGAAAATATTAGAAAGTTATCAGCCTCCCTTTGATGCAACGATTATTACTAAATTAAAAGCTCAAGGTTTTGGAGTAGTGGGAATGGCCAATATGGATGAATTCGCGATGGGATCGTCCGGAGAGAATTCTGCTTATGGTGTCACTAAAAATCCATGGGATAAAAGTCGAGTACCAGGTGGTTCTTCGAGTGGTTCAGCAGTTGCCGTAGCAGCTGATATGGCACTTTTTAGCTTAGGTACAGATACTGGTGGATCGATACGTCAGCCAGCGTCTTTAACGGGGGTTGTTGGAGTGAAACCAAGCTATGGCCGAGTTTCGCGATATGGGGTGATGGCGATGGCTTCTAGTTTAGATCAACCGGGACCATTTACTAAAACAGTCGCTGATGCTCGATTAGTAACAGGCTGGATGGCTGGGGCAGATGGTTTTGATAGTAATTGTAGTTTGAGTGAATGGCAAACAGATTCTAAATTTAAAGATAGTGTTAAAGGTTTGAAGATCGGTTTACCAAAGCAATATTTCGCAGAAGGATTAGATATTTCGGTTAAAGAGGTAATCATGAAAGCTGTAGATGAGTATCAAAAGATGGGAGCAGAGATTGTCGAAATTGATTTGCCAAATACTGAGTATGCAATTGCAGTTTATTACATTATTATGGCATCAGAGGTGTCATCTAATTTAGGACGGTTTAGTGGAATTAGATATGGTGGAAATCGCCAGCTGTTTGGTGCTGAAGTAAAGCGTCGAATAATGTTGGGAACTTTTGCTTTATCAACCGGATATTTTGATGATTATTTTATTAAAGCAGCGAAAGTAAGGACTTTAATTAAACAAGATTTTGATCGGGCTTTTGAAAAGTGTGATGTTATTTTTGGTCCAGTTTCTCCGACTACTGCTTGGAAGATTGGGGAGAAGATTGATGATCCATTAAAAATGTATTTATCAGATGCTTATACAATTCCAGCTAGTCTAGCTGGAATTCCAGGTATCTCAATTCCATGTGGATTTGCTGAAGGCTTACCAGTTGGATTGCAGATTTTAGCCCCTTATATGGCTGAGGCGACGATGTTTGATGTTGCGGAACAATATGAAAAAGTAACTGATTGGCGAAAGGAAAAACCGCAGCTATGACAAATGAGATGAAATCAGGATTTTTTAGTGAGCCATATGTTCGAGGATTAATGTCGCTAGCTGGTGATCCTTTGGATGTTTCGACCTCAGTTGAAGTAGAAGATGCAAGGTTACAAAGTGCTGTGGCAAGAGTAGCTATTGCAACTTGGTCTCATTCTCGAGCAACCGCCATAATCGATGTTTTTGAAAGATATATATATGATCCAAAAACTAAACAATTTCATAGAAGATTATTGAGAGCAAATCCGACATCCTATATTGCTAGTGATTATTTTGGAGAATTATACGAAAGATTAAATACAGAAGATCCTGAGATTTTGGCGAATGTTCCTTTATTGTTGGATGCTTTGACGTTGAAAGGAATTAAATCAAGATGAACGATTATGAAGTAATTATTGGTTTAGAAGTCCATGTTGAACTAAATACCAAGACAAAGATGTTTTGTCGGTGCAGTGCTGATTATTTTGGCCAAGAACCGAATAGTCACACTTGTCCAGTGTGTTTAGGCTTGCCTGGTGCTTTACCGGTTATTAATCAAGAAGCGATTGATAAATGTATGCAAATTGGTTTGGCTTTAAATTGCAGTGTTCAAGAAACCTCTCGTTTTGAAAGAAAGAATTATTTTTATCCGGATTTAGCTAAAGGATTTCAGACTTCACAGTTACGATGGCCTTTATGTGTGAATGGTTGGTTAGATGTTAAAAATAGCCAAGGTGAGGTTAAGAGGATTCGGATAAATCGAGCTCATCAAGAAGAAGATACTGGAAAGCTCCAACATCAAGTATCAGTAACAGTGATTGATTACAATCGATGTAGTGTGCCGCTAGTAGAAATTGTGACAGAGCCGGATTTTCGAGATATTGCTGAAGTTAAAGATTATGCTAAAAAACTTCAACAGCTATTTCGTTACTTAGGGGTTTCCAATGCCGATATGGAACGAGGAGATATGCGATTGGAAGCAAACATCTCTGTGCGTAAAAAAGGTCAAACTGAATTACCTCCATATCGAGTTGAGTTAAAAAATATAAACTCTTTCCGATTTATGGGACTAGCTGTGGAATACGAAATAAAGCGACAAATCGAAGCTCACGAAAGTGGTGAGAAATTGTATCAGGAAACCAGAGGTTGGAATGAATCAAAACAAAAAACTTTTGTTCAGAGATCAAAAGAGGAAGCTAATGATTATCGATATTTTCCT
>CAZZEB010000093.1:0-4562 GCA_964652495.1 uncultured Gammaproteobacteria bacterium | reverse complement strand
TTACCTAAATTAGTTGCTTTATTCAGAATTAGATTGGATCGATCAGTTCTTAAATGGGGACATCGCTTATCGTTAGTGGTAGTTCTTTTAATAATCATTGTTCAAGCGATGATGTTCCATAGTTATTTTAAAGGCCAATTAGTTGGATACTTTATGTATAACAAAATTCCCGAAGCCTATTTTTCAATTGCTAAAATTATTAATCAAGATACATCTTTAGTTCGTGTAGTTCAGATTCCTTTTGATAAATATGGCTATTGGCGATCATATTCATGGGGTTATTTTGGATCATCATTTTGGCATTTCTTATTAAATAAACCATTTTTAGATCGAACATTTGAACCAGCTAGTTTAGAGAGTAAGGTGTTAAATGATGAAATCTACAGACTTCAAGAACAATTCCAAGGTTCTACTGAAGACCAGAAGAGAATAACAGCTGGTCAGTTATACCAACTGTTAAAGAGTTCCTCGATTAAATATTTAATTGTGGATGAAACAGTGAATATTCAATCAAAAACTCGTGATCAGAAATATTGGGGGATGTTCTCTTTAGTTAATTCTCAATTAGCTGCAAGAGAATTAGAAAATGCGGGATACATTAAAAAATTACAAACATATCAGATTGATTTAAATCAAGGTTACGAAAAATTGCCCAACTATTTTGAACATAAAAAAGTAGAGCAATCAACAACGAATAATATAATTTTATATGAGGTTATTAATGCTGATGATAGAGTTAGGTTTATTGATAAAACTACCAGTGTTGATCCAAATTTGAATGCACGAGATGTTTTATCATCTACTGATCGTGTTAAAATCCAAGATTTTCAGAACTATATAGTTGAACCTTTTTCTAGACTCGATATGATTGTTTCTCACGAGGACAATGGTTTCCAATATTCTTTACCAAATACAGAACTTAAAAATGGAACATATCAATGGAATACTAAAAAATTGATTAGTGCCAATGATAGTCGGTTATTAAAATTTGAGATACAAAATATTGGGAATAAGTTAACTCTAAATATTAAAGAAGTAGTAGCTCCAACATTAAACGATCAAGAATTTATGAATCAGATTGATCAGATTGAGTTAGAGCTTGATGATGATCAGCTGGAGCAATTAAATCAAGGTAAATTGCGATTAAGAGTTGATTCAATTGTATTAGAAATTAAACCTAGCTCGGGACAAAGATTTGAAGACTTAGGAACGGTGTTAGTTAACACTAATACACCTCAGATCCAATTATTAGGAGCTAATGATCAACTTACTTTAGGACCTGAATATTTTAATACCACAACCCCAGTAGATTGTATGGGATTTGAGGGACTTGATTATAGTCCTTATGTAAATGGGTTAAATAATGTTTTGCAACTTGATACCCAGAATGGTTCAACTTGTGTGATTGCTCCATTAGATAAAACAGAGTTAGAAACTGTTAATTATGCTGAGTTAGATGTCCAAATTAGTAATCAATCTCAAGATTTAGATCCAAATTATCCTGTTGATGGTTTAAGATCTAAAGATGGTTTTTATCAAGCAATTTTGAATCAACAAAAACCAGAGTATTGGTATTTCTGTTGGCAAGCAGAGCTTGAAGTTCCTTGTGCGAATAGTAATTCTTTTTATATCTTACAAGGTAATCATAATTTAAAAATAAAAGTAGATAAATTAATTGAGGATTCTTCTAAATCTCGTGTTGTAATTGGGGTAGGGAGTATTGGTCGACAAAAGATCTCTGCAGTTGTGTCGGATATTAAAATTACTACTTATGAAAGTTTAAGTACAAAAGAGTTAAGTTTGCCAATTGGTCAAACAATCGATTCGAAAGTTGTTATTAGTAAAGATACAGGGATTAATTTTAAATTGCCAATTACTTTATCTTCTTTAAATCCAGTTGATAATTCTGAAACGAAGAATATAACTTTTGCTAATTCTGCGTGTGAAGATCCAGGTGGGTATCGAACAACTCGGGTCTTAAATAAAACAATTATTATGTATGTTAACGGATGCGGAAATGGTATTTTCTCGACATACCATCAACTACCAGCTAATAATATGTTATTAGCAACTGTCGATTACAATTTGGTATCAGGTCAGTACCCAACTTTAAGATTTTATGATGAGCAAAAGATTTACTTTGAAGAACGATCATCTCTGAATCAAGGATATCCAAATATTAGTATTTTTAAAGATTTAGTAAAGTTTGCCCAGGTTTTAGGTAAAGCTGATCTTAATTATGAGACACTAATTAGTTCTAAGATTATTTATCCTGAAGATTTATTAGATAACGGAAAGAGTAAAACATTATCTTTGGCTCAATATTCAGCAAATGATGCTTTAATTTACGTGAATGATTTGAAGTTAACAGCATACCCTTCTTACTGGAGTCAGCTATCGCTTAATAATGAGACTGCAGGAAGTAGTTATGATCTACCAGAAGGATATAATTTCAATAAAATAACATCGTCTTTGTGGAAGGTTAATGTAACTGCCAAAACTGATATGGGAGGTGAGTATTTACTACAATTTAAAGAAGGGTTTGATACTCAATGGAAAGTGTATAGCAGTCTCTGGAATATTATTATTAATAAACCGATGACAGCAGATCATTATAAATGTGCTGGATTGTTTAATTGTTATCGAGTAGTTACTAATCAGAAACACCAGGAAATATATATGTTTTATGAACCAGAGAAGCTAAGTCTTTTAGGGATAAATTTAACAATATTAACCATATTAGTAACTACTGTTTGGATTTGGAGACGTAATAAATAGTTAATTGTTTGTTTAACATATTTATACATAAACCAATTGAATTTTGGTCCTAGTATAACTCCACTAGCTAATTGGATTAACCAGTAACATTTAACTGTTAAGCTGGCTGGTTTAAGGTTATTATTAGCCCAAAAATGGACTCTAAAAGTATTAATGATTTGGCGATGAAAGTGTTTATTAGAAGCAGCTTTTTTATGAATTCGCATCTTAGTTAGAGTTTCTGGTAGATTAGCTAATTTGCCTAACTGTCCAAGGCGATACCACATATGTAAATCCTCAGCAGGCCAGAACTTTTGTTTATAACCACCAACTTTAATAGCAGCTTGTCGATGATACATAACTGCTGGATCAGCGAATGGACTTACTAAATACCATGTGCTTTTGATAGATTCATCTGATAAAGCATAATTAATTAACTCAAGATTGCCTTGATGACTAAAGAATTGTAGTTGTGATCCAATAGCGATGGTATCAGTATGTGATTCAAGATAGTTAACTTGTAGTTTCAATCGATCCTTATGGATTAAATCATCTTGATTAAGACGACAGATATATTTTCCTTTAGCTTGTTTTAATGCAACGTTAAGAACATTACCTAAACCACGGTTTTTAGGTAGATTTATAAATCTAATTTTTGAATTTTGATTTGATATTTTTTGACAAAGTTCAGGACTGTTATCTGTCGAACCATCGTTAATCAATAAAATTTCGTAATTAGTGAAACTAGATTTTAAAACAGAATTTACAGCAGCCTCTAGGTATTCACTACCATTATAAACAGGGATCACAACAGAGACTAAAGCAGTTTTCTTCATATCCTATAATATATCATATTTTGCTTATTTTTGCAAATGAAATTACTTGTTTAGAAGAGTTGATACGACTACTTGAGATCGATTAAAAGGTGGTCGATTATCCCACATTAAGCCTAAAGGAGCTTCGGTTACTGCTTTAATAATTTCTGGAAAATTCTCTTGAAAATATATAGTAAGTTCATTTTGCTCTGTAGCCTTAATATTTGGATAAAAATCAAAATTACCCCAAGTTAAATAAAATAGCGCATTGTAAACATCATATCGGTTATTAGTGAAAGGTTGATTAATCATGCCAAGTTCCATCATTTTATTTTGAAGCTCTATCATTTTTGGGTTGTTTGAAAAGAATTCTGTACCTAATTTGTTTATATAAAATCTAGGCATCATGAAACGTTGAAAATAATCTTTAATTTGTAACCAGTCTTGATCTTTAATTCCTAATGCACCTTTTTGTTCTTGTCTCAAAGCTTCCATGATTTGGATTTGTTGATCAATTGTATTAATGATAATACCTTTAGTTGGTAAAAACTTATTTTTAAAAGCATCATATCCCTCTAAAACATTTTGGGGCATATAAGGTGGGTCAATACGGCTATCTCGGCCAAATAATGACCCATACACTAGAGTCCATGGGGTGGCAATCTCGCGAATACCTATAAGTTTATAGATATGTTCATAAAGTGAATTTTTATTATCACCTTGGTACGATCCAACTTGATCAGAGAGATATTTAGTTACCATGACTGCGGATATTTGTTGAAACTCAGCATTAAATTCAAAACTGTTCTCTACGACTTGAGTTTCATTATGTTTTTTATCAAACTTGGAAATTTCTCCTTCATACTTTTTTCGAGAATCTTCGATGTCAGATAATAATTTTATTTCTACTCGATTATTCCTTTTTGCAGCTTGATCTCTTAAATATTGCCAAAATTTAGGAATATGTAATTGTTGAGAGAAGAAATGAAT
>CAZZEB010000092.1:0-4608 GCA_964652495.1 uncultured Gammaproteobacteria bacterium | reverse complement strand
ACAGATGAGGACTTGTCTTCTTTGTTGGCAGTGACTGATCAATATCCAAAAACAGATATTCAATTCACTTCATATAATCATCCGTTACTCAGAGCACTCAAAGATGTTAGACCAGTTGCAAATACAGGTATTATCTACAAACCATTTGATGAATGGATGAAAATGGATTTACAAAATAAAGTTGCTATCTCTCAAGCTAAGCTGAATAAAACATCGACAATCCATATCTCAGATAAATATGTTAATCCAGTGTTAGTTGAACAATCTCATCAAGCAGGAATGCAAGTATTAGTTGCGATTGTAGATACTATGACTGAATTTAAACGAATGGAAAATATGGGAGTAGATCAGATAATTACCAATGATTTATCAGCGCTAATTTCTTTAAAACAGCCTCAGACTTGACAGTTTTTAGCAGTCGATGTATATTAGTGCTAATTATGTCTGTGCCAAAAAACTTAACTATTAAAACACAGGAAGCTTTAGAATTAGCAGCTCAAACAGCAAAAAATAATTCTAATTCACAGCTTGAACCGCTCCATTTATTGAGTGGTTTGTTGCAACAAACGGATACCTTAGTTCCCTTGGCCTTCCAAAAATTGGCGGTCGATCGAAAAACGATAGCTGATCAAGTGGATGAACAGCTGGCGAAATTGCCTCAGGTTAGTAGTACTGATCAAGTATATGCTTCAACAGAGCTGATAAAGGTATTAGAAAAATCAGCAGAGGTGGCTAAAGGTATGGCGGATAGCTTTGTTTCGACTGAACATTTATTACAAGCGTTAGTTGATGAAAAAACCGCAATAAAACATATTTTAGAAGCAGCTGGTATTGAATCAACTCAGTTAAAAGAAGTAATTAAACAGTTGCGTGGATCAACAAAAGTGACTGATGAATCGCCGGAAAATAAGTATCAGGCACTAGAAAAATATGCAGTGGATTTAACTGCGAAAGCAGTTGAAGGAAAGCTAGATCCGGTAATTGGGCGTGATGAAGAGATTAGACGAGTAATGCAGGTCTTATCAAGGAGAACAAAAAATAATCCAGTATTAATTGGTGAGCCGGGAGTTGGTAAAACGGCGATTGTGGAAGGTTTAGCGCAACGAATTATTGCGGGTGATGTGCCGGATACTTTAAAAAATAAAAAATTAATGTCGTTAGATTTAGGAGCTATGGTGGCTGGAGCAAAATTTCGAGGTGAATTTGAAGATCGTCTAAAAGCTGTTTTGAAAGAAATTACTGAAAGAGGTGATGTTATTACTTTTATTGATGAGTTACATACTGTGGTAGGAGCTGGAGCGGCGGAGGGGTCGATGGACGCTTCGAATATGTTAAAACCGATGTTAGCTCGAGGAGAACTGCGGACGATTGGGGCAACGACTTTAAAAGAATATCGAGAGCATATTGAAAAAGATGCTGCATTAGAGCGACGCTTTCAGCAGGTGTTAGTTGATGAGCCTTCGGTGGAAGATGCCATCGCCATTTTACGAGGATTAAAAGAACGATATGAAATTCATCATGGAGTTCGGATTACTGATGCAGCGATTATAGCCGCGGCGACTTTATCTCATCGCTATATTTCAGGGCGGTTTTTGCCAGACAAAGCAGTTGATTTGGTAGATGAGGCAGCCTCAAGTTTGAAGATGCAGGTTGAAAGTTCGCCTGTAGAATTGGATCAATTAAAGCGTCGAATTATTCAGTTAGAAGTCGAAAAACAAGCATTAAAGAATGAGAAAGATGATAAAAGTAAACAGAGATTAGCTGAGTTGGATCAGGAGTTGGCAAATTTGAAAGAGCAATCGACGGCTTTGGAAGCTCGGTGGCAAGAAGAGAAACAAATGATTGATTCGTTACGCAGAAACAATGAAGTCTTAGAACGATTAAAGTTAGATTTGGAAAGGGCTGGGCGAGATAGTGATTTGGAAACAGCGGCACGAATTCAGTATGGAGAAATTCCGACTATCTCTAAACAAATTGAAGAAATTGAACGGAAAATAAAAGAGCGGGATGGCGGATTATTGCGTGAGGAAGTGACAGAGGAGGATATTGCCAGAGTAGTCGGTCGCTGGACGGGTATCCCAGTTAGTCGGTTGATGGAATCAGAGACTCAAAAGTTAGCTCATTTGGAAGATGAACTACACCAACGAGTAATTTCTCAACAGGCAGCAGTGAAAGTAGTGGCGGCGGCAATTCGCAGGTCACGAGCTGGTATTGCTGATCCTAATCGACCAATTGGATCATTTATGTTTTTGGGGCCTACTGGAGTGGGAAAAACTGAACTTGCCAAAGCTTTAGCAGAACAGTTATTTAATGATGAAGCAAGTTTGGTTAGGATTGATATGTCAGAGTATATGGAGTCACATTCTGTGGCTAGGTTAATTGGTTCTCCTCCTGGATACGTTGGATTTGATGAAGGTGGGCAGTTAACAGAATCAATTAGACGAAAACCTTATTCAGTAGTGTTATTTGATGAGGTAGAAAAAGCTCATCCAGATGTTTTTAATGTGATGTTGCAAGTGTTAGATGATGGTAGATTAACTGATGGACGAGGCAGAACAGTTGATTTTCGAAATACTATAATTATTTTAACTTCTAATTTAGGGTCGCATATTATCCAAGAAGCTGCGGAGAAAAAAGCAGATCCGACTGAGGCGGAATGGCAAAAAGTAACTGCTGAGGTGATGGAGATAGTTCGTCGTAGTTTCCGGCCAGAATTTTTAAATAGATTAGATGAAATTATTGTCTTTAAAAACTTATCAGCCAGAGATTTAGTCGAAATTGTTGATTTGCAGTTGGAAAAATTAGTTCAACGATTAAAAGAACGAGATATTATTTTGAAAATTTCTGATCCAGTTAAAGATTTATTAGTAGAAAAAGGGTATGACCCGATTTATGGTGCACGGCCTTTGAAACGAGCTATTCAAGAGCTGATTATTGATGAATTAGCTATGCAGATTATAGAAGGACAGATAAAGTCTGGTCAAAGTGTAGAATTAGTATTAGTGAATAAGCAGATTAAAACTAAAGTAAACTAGATTTACCAATATCCCCAATCATCAGAACCCCCTGAAACTTCTTCAAGAGCACTTTCAGCTGTTCCAATGTAATCATCTAAACTACCATCTTCATGTTGAGCTTCAGGGCCACTTTGTTCATCACAATCTTTAATGTAGCAACTTTTAGTATCCTCGGACTTTCGGTCACCGGAATCGGTGCGACACATTTGTCCATTACCCTGGGGAGAAGGATTATTACAGGTTCGACGTTGCCAGCCTTCGCCACAGCTGGCACTACAGTGAGTCCAGTCAGACCATCCACCATCAACATTGCCAGAATTACCACTAGACTGACAGGCTTGAGTATTACAGCTTTGAAAATTGAAACCAGAACACCATTGACCACCATCACGAGGCTCTGGATTAGTACAACTTCGAGTTTGAATTCCTCCACCACAGCTGACTGAACAGGCACCAAAATCGCTCCAACCACCGTTGACTGGATTAGGTGGAGGAACAGGGCAGGCTTGTGTATTACATTCTCGGACATTAGTCCCTTCACAGGCTGATCCTCCGTTAAGCGGGGATGGATTATTGCAAGTGCGATATTGGACACCGCCACCACAACTGACAGAACAAGCACCAAAATCACTCCAGCCACCAGTTACTGGACAGGCATGAGTATTGCAAGCTTCACTGCTTGGGCCTTGGCATTCTTGACCACCATGTAGAGGATCTGTACAGGTTCTGGTTTTTATACCACCGCCACAACTTGCTGAACAGCTCGACCAGTCTGACCATTTACCATCAATTGGACAGGCTTGAGTGTTACATGCTCGAGTAAATTCTCCGACACAATCCAGACCATTATTTAGAGGTTTTGGATATGTACAAGATCTACTTTGTTCACCACCGCCACAACTTCGTGAGCAAGCACTCCAATTAGTCCATCCTCCATTAACCGGTAGATTAGTTACAATTTGATATGCGTTGGGGATATTTACTAGTTCTCGATTAACTGGATTTTGAGTGATTTTTTGTTCTAGACAGTCTAAGACCGATTGGGTTTCGGATGGTTTACAGCCACCACCACCTAAAATCATAGCAGCAATACCACTAATAATTGGTGTAGATTGAGAAGTACCTGATTTTTTTAGGTAACTTGATGCTAGACCTGTAGAGTAGACTTGATCACCGGGTGCATAAACATCGACATATCTATTTTGATTTGACCATGTCGTAATTTGATATTGGGAATTTACTGCCCCAACTGCAATTAAACCAGCTTTATCGTATGCAGCGGGGTATACTGCTTCTTGATTTTCGTTATTTCCAGCAGCGGCGACAAATAAAATATTATTTGATAACGCTTGGTCAATTGCTTCTTCTAATTGTTGTGATTTAGTTGAACCTTCAAAGCCATTAGCGTTAATACCGCCACTATAATTAATAATTTGTATATTGTTTTTGATAGCATATTCGATAGCGGCGATTAAATGAGAAATATAACCATTTCCATTATCGTCCATTGCTCTGATGCTAATAATATTGGCATTTTTAGCGACTCCAAATTGTTGAGAATCTATAACTGAGTTAATAATTCCTGCTACAT
>CAZZEB010000091.1:0-4610 GCA_964652495.1 uncultured Gammaproteobacteria bacterium | reverse complement strand
GGAACAAGCACATACTGAAGCAGATCTTCAATTTATCGGCACCTTAGGAGAAAAATTTATTAATAACTTTAATCCAACCCGACTTAGTGAACAATTTCAAGTTTTAGAAGACTTAATTAAAAACTGTAAGCTAGTAATGCTCTATATCCCCTTTGAAATACCGGAGGTCGAGATTAAAAAGCTAGGAGTTTGGTTCAAGCAAAATTTAGGTAATAACTCCCTGTTTGAGATCGAATTTGATAGCAATTTGATTGGTGGCTGCGCCATTTCCTATAACGGTATTTATCGAGATTATTCGATTAAGCAACGAATTGATGATAATAAAAAACGGGTATTGGATATTTTATTGTCATATAGAAAAGGAGCTCATCCCAGCTAAAATTTATGGAACCTACTCAACCATCTAATCCCACTAGCCAGATCCCAACTCCTGTTCCAGGAATGCCACAGCCAACAGCACCACCGCCAGCGGTTGCGGTAACTCCAGTAGCAGCTCAACAGCCCCTAACGCCTCCCCCACCGCCGGCAGCGCCCACAAATCAGTTAAGTATGTCTCAAACCTCAAAACATGGCGTTAATGAGGTTGGTTATGCTGCATCGATTAATGACTATCTAATTTGGTTAAATGGTTTGCCAAATATTAAAATTAATGAAATTGTTATGACCAAAGATGGGGCTCGCGGTTTAGTAACTGCTGTAAAAAATAATCAAGTAGAAATTTTGATGCTGGATGATAGCAAAATACAACCAAATACAATGTTTACTAGAACTTACCAGCAATTATCAATCGAAGCAGGTACTCACTTAATCGGTCGAACTGTTAATCCCCTCGGACTTCCAATTGATGGCAAGGGCAGATTTGTTCAAAAAGGTGAGTTGACTGAGATTGAACGACCAGCTTTAGGTATTAAATCTCGAGCTACAATCACTCGTCAATTTGAGACAGGGATTGCCATGGTTGACATGTTGATCCCAATGGCTTTCGGACAAAGGGAGTTGATGATGGGTGATCCTCGTTCAGGTAAAACTGGCTTTTTAATTGATATTATTACCAATCAAAAAGGCAAAGATATTATCTGTATTCTTGCTTTAGTTGGTAAACCAATTATTGAAATCCGTCGTTTGGTAGATATATTAGGTTTGAATGGTGCTTTAGATTACACAATTATTGTGGCAGCTTCTTCCTCAGAAAAAGCACCTTTAATCTTCGTTACACCTCAGGTAGCTGTCACATTGGCTGAACATTTTCAAAGACAAGGTAAAGATGTCTTATTAATTATGGATGACATGGGAGTTCATGCTAAGTTTTATCGAGAAATTTCTTTGTTATCAGGAACAGCCCCAGGTCGAGAGTCATATCCAGGTGACATTTTTTATCAACATGCGAAGTTGGTTGAGAGATGCGGAAACTTTAATAAACAATTTGGAGGTGGCTCTATTACCTGTTTACCTGTAATTGAAATCGCTCAAGATGATTATTCAGCTTATATGCCGACTAATTTGATGGGTATGACTGATGGGCATTTTTTGTTTTCATCTAACCGTTATCACCAAGGTTACCGACCATCTGTTGATATCTCTTTATCAGTGTCTCGAGTAGGCCGACAGACTCAAAACTTAGCCCAGAAACAATTAGCAGATCGAGTTAAAGCCCTATTAGCTGAAGCTAAGAAGTTGGAGAGCTTTTCCAGAATGGGTTCAGAGGTTTCTGCTCAAACTTTAAATACTTTAAAACAAGCTGGGCAAATTGAAGAGATATTGAAACAAGCTCAATTAACTAAACTACCAATCGCTGTTCAGATGATTATGCTTGGTTTAGTATTTACCAAGTTTTTTATGTCTAAAGAAGCTAGTTTTGTTCAAAAAAACAAACAGGCTTTAATTGATTATTTGACCAATAAATTTAATCACCAAGATTATATTAAGCAGATTAAGACTTTTAAGAGTGACCAAGAGTTTATTGATAATTTAAATGGTTTAACTCCTCAATTAGAACCAATCTGCCAAGCAGTGACAGAGCCTGTGGCTGCACCAGTAACACCTGCTCCTCCATCTGCATTAGCTACCCCTACTCAAGATGCTCCAGCTTCAGCTGAAAATAATATTGTAGTTGAAGAAATATCCAGCCAGAAGCAATCATAATTATGCCATCACTAAAACAACAACGCGATAATCTTGAGACTATTGAATCGATCAAGCTAATTACCCAAGCATTAGCAGATATCGCTACAACTCAAATTAAAATGAAAAAGAAATCTGTGGAGCAGAATATTAAGTATTTCGGAGAGATTAATGAGGTATATCATACAGTCAAATTATTAGCTGCTGTAAATCATCACTCCAAACTAGCTCCTAAAAATAACCGGACAGCTAGAATTCTTTTAACTTCAAACAATCGATTTAATGGTGGTTTGGATGATGAGCTAACTTCATTTTATATACGCGATGTTGGAGATCAGGATTGTGAAAGAATTATCGTTGGCTCAACTGGTATTGCTTTACTTCAAGCCAGAAACTATGATAAACCATATCAAACTATAAAATTAAAGCGTGATTTTCCCACTTTAGAGGAACTAAAATCATTAATTGAGAAAATTGGCAGTTATAGTAAAGTTTTTGTATACCACGTAAAGTTTTTGACTCTATTGAGCCAGGAGCCAACTGTAACCGACGTTTCGGAGACAGAGACTGAAGAAGATTTTAATGCTCATCCTGTCCATTTTATCCTTGAACCTGAGATAGATAAAATGATGATGTTCTTTCAGAATCAGATCTTTACAGTGTTATTTCAAGCTATCTTTCTGGAGTCAGATATTGCTCGAACAGCCGCCCGAATGATTTCAATGAACCAAGCTGAAGAGAATGCAGAGAAAATGCTCCAACAAGAGAAGAAAGCCTTACTCCGATTAAAGAAACAACTGCTTAATCGACGTATTTTGGAAACTGTTGCCGGAACCAAACATCATCGAGAGGAGGAAGCTTCTCACCTATAATTATTTTAGACTATACGTTAATTTAAAGTGATTGTTATACTAAATTTATGGACTCCTCAAATCTAAATCAAAATACATATGTTGGCAGAGTATCTGAGGTATCTGGTCAGATTATTCGGATTGAAACCGAGACTGAATATTATCCGCAATTAAATGAGATTCTAACTTCTAAAGATGATCCAAGTATCCGATTAGAGGTTTACTCCTATAACGGGGCAACAATTTATTGCTTATCTTTGACACCGATTGTAAAGATTTCCAGAAATATGCCGATTCATACAACGGGTAATCCTTTGTTGATTCCCGTTGGTCCTAAAACATTGGGTCGAGTCATGGATTTATTCGGTGAAGATGCTGATGGATTAGGCCCGATTGATGCAGATCAAAAGCGACCAATCTATACCAAACCCCCTACTTTTAACACATTAAAAAGTATGTCTCAAGTTCTAGAAACTGGACTGAAAGTTATTGACTTTGTTTCTCCCTTCTTGAAAGGAGGAAAAATTGGATTTATCGGAGGTGCAGGTGTGGGTAAAACTGTTTTGATTACAGAGCTAATTCACAATATTACTACTCATTATAATGGAGTTTCTGTTTTCGCTGGTATTGGTGAACGGGTTCGTGAGGGACAGGAATTGTTTCAAACTTTAGGTGAATCAAAAACTTTACCGAACATCTCATTAATCTTTGGTCAAATGGGTGAAAATGCTTCTATTCGGTTCCGTGTGGCTAGTGCAGCTGCGACTATAGCTGAATACTTCAGAGACGTTGATAAAAAGGATGTTTTGTTGTTCATGGATAATATTTACCGGTTCGTTCAAGCAGGTAATGAAGTATCGACACTGCTGGGTAATATTCCCTCCGAACAGGGATATCAGGCGACTATGCAAAGTGAGCTAGGAACCATTCAGGAGCGACTTGTTTCCAGCAACAGTGGTTCGATAACCTCTGTTCAAACTATTTATGTTCCTGCAGATGATTTAAGTGATGCCGGTGTAGCCAATATTACTAGCTATATCGATTCAACTATTACTTTGTCACGATCAATCGCTCAAATGGGCTTGTACCCTGCTGTGGACTTGTTACAGTCCTCCTCCTCAATCCTGTCAACAGCCTCTCTAGTCGGACAAGAACATTTTGAGTTAATCACTGAGTTCCAAAAAGTAATCACCCGTTATAATCAACTCCAACGGATTGTAGCCATCTTAGGAGAAAATGAACTCTCCTCAGAAGATCAGTTCATTTACAATCGGGCTAAGAAACTAATGAATTATATGACACAACCAATGTTTGTGACGGAGAATCAGACAGGTAAAAAAGGTCAGTACGTACAACGTCAAAATACAATACAAGATATCAAAAGGATACTTGATGGCCAATTAGATAAAGTTCCCCAAGAGAAACTGCTTTATATTGGCTCATTGAAAGATGCTGGTTTAGTTAGCGCTTAATTATCATTATGTCTGCTCCAAAACATTTAAAGTTAAAGATTATGTCTCCTCGCGAAACAATGTTTGAAGGAGAGGTTTTAACCATTTCTTCAGTTAATACCACTGGCAAGTTTGATATTCTCCCCGAACATGCAAACTTCATAACTATCATTGAAAAGAATCCGAT
>CAZZEB010000090.1:0-4630 GCA_964652495.1 uncultured Gammaproteobacteria bacterium | reverse complement strand
CTGATAAAGGTGCTTCCAGCTCTTCCTTATTGGCTGAATTACAAACTAGAGTCGATGATTTGGAACTAACACCTCCAGGCATTCTTTTCGCTACTGAATCAGCTCAGTTCGCCAACCTAAGTGTCACTGAAAAGACATCTACCTTAGTCCTAGAAACATTAGATGCAACCATCTCAGGCAGCTTGAAGGTCCTATCTGACTCCTATATGAGCCGAACTACCTTTGCTGGCGATATCGTTCAAGACG
This sequence comes from uncultured Gammaproteobacteria bacterium, assembly GCA_964652495.1. Taxonomy (GTDB): domain Bacteria; phylum Patescibacteriota; class Microgenomatia; order Daviesbacterales; family UBA10151; genus CAYTXH01. The sequence continues at coordinate 4,384 of CAZZEB010000090.1, read as the reverse complement.
GCACCTTCTCAATCACTGGTGGCAACACAATCAACGCTATCAACACCCTTTACTTCCAAACCAATCCATTGGCTAACTTAGTCGACTTCTTCAACGGCAAAGTTACTATCGACAAAGACGGTACTGTTAAGGCTGAATCAGTCGTCGCCTCAGAGGTTAAAGTTGTTGCAGGTAAGTCTACTGGCTCAGGCACAATCTTATCTGGCCAAACCAGCGTCGAAGTAAACAACATCTTGGTTGGAGCTAACTCACGTATCTTGATTACCCCGACTTCTGGTACTGACAAAGTCTTATCAGTCACAGCTAAGGTAGCAGGGGAGAAGTTTGTAGTTACTCTATCTGGCCAATCAGCAACTGATGTCAGCTTCGATTACTGGATTATCAACGAGGTTGCTGGAAACTAATACTATTTGCGCGATTATTATTAATTAAGCTTAATAAAATACAATCCCAAAGCTAATTATTCTTACAAAACTCTTGCGCGATTTTGCAATAACGCTGACGCACGAAGCATATTATTAATTCAATAGTTCTGATGAAGGAGGTGAAAAACGAATGAGTATATTTGCTTGGATAATCTTTGGGTTAATTGCAGGTGTAATTGCTAACTTATTAGATCCTCATCCTGGATCAGGTGGCATCTTAGGTGCTATTGTTTTAGGTATCTTAGGAGCAGTATTTGGCGGATTCTTAGGCAATATGATCTTTGGAATAGGAGTTGATGGTTTTAATTTATCATCACTAGTTGTCGCTGTAGTCGGATCTTTATTGTTATTATTTATGGGTCGTCTACTTCGACGAGGTGCTTAAACAGCTGTCAGAAGCTGGTTACTAAGGGAGTAATGTCAAAATTACTCCCTTAGTAATATGTTATAGTTAATAAATAGAGGGGAGGTGTCATGTATGGCTGATAATAAAAATAATGCAGGTGCTGCAATAGCTGGAGGCGTCATTGGCGCAATTATCGGAGCAGCAGGTGGAGCAGTAGCAGTTGCTCTATCAGATGAAAAGAATCGCAAAAAGGTCGAAAAATTGATCGACGAAATGAAAGTTAAAGGCGAAAAAGCTTTGAAAGATCTTCAGAAAACAGCTGGAGAACTAGAAAAAGGAGCAGCTCATCAAATTAATGCGGCTGCTAAAAAAGCAGAAGATTTAACAGAAGAAGTTAAACCAAAAAAATCTAAATCAAAGTAATATTAATTTATAGTTTGATTTAGAAGTTTGTAGATTGATATATCCCTCTTAGTTTAACCTTAACAATTAACTAAGGGGGGTATTTTTTGTAAGTAGAGGAGTCTATATCTGAGGAATATTTTGTTGGATTTTATCGATAATCCATTTTTGTTGCACTTCATCGCCCCATCGGAGAACAGCGGGGGCATATCTCAGTTCTTCTGCTTTAATTTGTTCTTGTAAAGCAGCTAATCCTAAATTCTTAAAAAAGCTCTTTGCCCCAAACTCTCTCCACATATTACCAATATTAAAAGAGCGAGGAACAACCATGTCTCTATAATTTTCTAGCTTAGCTCCACCTGGTAATTTAGCAAAATTGATATCGATAAATTGATTTCGCAAATCATTAAACTCGGCAGCAGTATAGTGTTTATCCTTTATTGTTAAGCCATCTTTATCTGAGTAGGACCATGAATTATTAGTATTAGAGCCGAGTCGATCCATTGCCTGCATTATTTGAGTTTGAAGGTGGACAAAATCAGACCCATCATAATTTGGCTTTTGAGATAAATTGATAACCATATTATTTAAAAATAGTAGTTGTTTAAGTTGATTGATTTGTTCTGGGGGTAAATCAGTTTGAGTTAATTCGGTTGGGAGTTCAGTTGATAGCTCAGGGAGTGTGAATTTAGTAGTTTTCGGTTCAGATGTTAAAATTTCTGCACTAATATTTTCAGTTGGTGTAATCTCAGTTCCCTGCGGTTTTTCTACTGCAAGTTCCTCCGGGATATTATTCTCAATGGGTGGAGGAGTAACCGCAGTATTATTTTTCTTAGCTCTCATCTGAGCAAGCAACGTAGCTAGTTGTTGCCATTTAGCCTGAATATCTGCATCTAATTTCAAAATATCTCTATTAAGTTGCTCTTGAACTTCAGGTCGGAATGCATAATCAATTCCACTGATAGCATTTAGCGCACCAACTGTTAGTACCGAATTAATCTGTGATAAGGCGCTATTTAAATTGGCTTCTAAATTAGCTTTAACTTGATCTATTCTTTCTGTCCCAGTATTAAGTAAAGCGTTAACATTCGATGAAATTTGGTTAACAGTATCATTAATTGGTAGTGATCTGCTTTCTGTACTGTTTCTTAGATCATCAACTTTTTCTAACCCTGAGTTCAATCTATTATCGACTGTATTATCTACACCGGGATCGGTGGAGGAGACAGTAGAGGATGGTGCAATTGGTAGTTCTATTAATTCGTCGCTACTAGTTCCAGCTGATTCGGATTTACTAAAAGCTCTATCAACAGCAGCTAATCCAGCATTCATTCTGTCATTAACGACATCATAGACTCGTTGAACTCTGGAGTCGTTTCTAGTCGGCTCTAGATCAGAAGGGTTTTCTTCTTGAGTTCTCTCATCTGTTTTTTCTCGTTGTGGGGTTTTATTTCCGAAGGCTTTGTCGACTGCTTCAGTGCCTTTATTCATTCCATCGTTAAAAGCTTCAAATCCTTTTTTGAATTTCTTAGACATACCACGACCAAATCTTCTTACCTTTGATTTATTCCCAGTATCTTCTGTAATAGGAGGAATTCCTTCCTGTAATAGAGGAGACTCTGAATTTGAATCTTGATGATTCTTTTCCATCGATGATAATGCATGTCTTGGAACTGCAGAAATTGGAGTTACAAACGATTCCATTGGTCCCGCTATGATAGGTGGTGTAAACTTGGTAGCTACTGTAGGTTGTAATTCCCAATTCGTATGTTGAACAATCTGTAATTGAGGATTACCATCAACTATAACCTCGCGAACATCCCATTGATTCTTAATTAATTCATTTTTTATATCTAGCCACTCTCTTGTCATTTGTCCATCAGGTCCTAAATACGGAGGACTGCCTGGTAATGTTGGATCAATTGTCACTGAAGGTCTGCCATCTATAAATTGTGCTTTACCAAAAATATGAACTGCAAACTTACGGGCATCTTCAAATTCCGGCGAAACTTTTCCATTCTCCATACGGATTGAAGGATCTTCTAAATGATCACGAAGTAGTCGTAATGATATTTGTCCATCGGGTCGAATTGATGGATTCGCGGGATCTCCAACTGAGACTTCCAGATTGCCTTGAGCAAAACCAGCCACACGATTATTACTTATAGCATCTGTTAATTCTCTTTCAACATTATACTTAATTGTACTTTCATTACTATCTGGGATATTAGTTTCTGTACTCCAACCTTTTAATAGTTCACGAATTCTGGGATCGACATTAGGATCATTTACTAAATCTGGTTTTCCAGACATAATAATGCTCTCTCCTTCAACACGCAATGGTGGTGTCTTTAAAATTCTTGAAGTTGAATCAACAGAGATGTTATTTTCATTTGCTGCTTCTGCATAGTTCCCGATACTTGAAAAAGAAGCATTCCTTATTTCGCTATTTCCATCGACATTTAGATAAAGATCTTTGTCTACCTGTAAAGTGCCTGGTCGCGAAAACAAATCTCTTAAAGCTTGGCGGGTAATCCCAGTGTTTTGCTGCTCAACTGATGGTCCAGTATTAAAAAGATTTTCTCTAATAGTTCTACCTTGACTGATTGTTCTCACTGTATTCATTGCCCATAAAAGTAAAGGATTAGTATTTATATTATTTACTACGTTCTCAAGTATTGGTTGAGCGACTCTACTCGCTGCAGTTACCACTTCTTGTGCAAATAGACCACCTAATATACCAACGCCCGCTCCAAATACTCCTGCTCCAGCACTATTTAATAATCGATATTTCATGAATGCTCTATTTTGCTGTTCTATATTACGGATAAAATACTTACTCATAATAACTCTTTCAGCTCCTATTAATAAATCAATCTGCTCCTTGTTCATGCCACCTCGAGAGAGCACATCTTTTAATTTGTTTTTTTCAATTAAAAGATCTGTTGGCTTAGTATTTGCTTCAGTACTATTCTCATAATCAATTAATGCTGCTTTTCGGGTATTGATAGTGTGATTATTAAATGTCAATTGCCCATCGAAGTTAAAATCTAAACGTGTTTGAATTTCCGCTATTCTTCTTGCAATCTCATTTCTATTAGCTTCCTGTCCCTCACTAATATCAAGCTTCCTTAATTCGCTTACACTTCTTCGAACATTACCACTTGGATCGTTTCCGCCCCCTTCGATTCGCGCGAATTCTTCACTGCTT
>CAZZEB010000089.1:0-4753 GCA_964652495.1 uncultured Gammaproteobacteria bacterium | reverse complement strand
TTCTTTTACAGCTATTGTTTGCATTCTAATTATCATCAATGCCTTTGCTTGGTACTATCCAGATTTACCAAGTCAAATACCAATCTATTACGCACTACCTTGGGGAGATAGCCAAATGGGCGATTTATCACAGTTCGCTATCATGCCATTTATAATTGTTCTAATATGGCTGAGTAACTTATTTATCACCTGGCATCTTCACGACTCTCAGGTCGTTTTAAAAAGATTATTAGCAGGAACAACTATTACCAGCAGCATTATTTTAACCATCTCTGCAATTAAAATTCTCAGAATCTTTGTTTAATATTTTTTAAGACATTTCAAACCAAATAAGGTAAACTACAACTATGGAGCAACTCCTTTTAGCCTTCGTCTCCGGTTTATTGGTCACATTACTCACCACTCCCATATCAATTTGGTTTGCTAAAAAGTATGGCCTTGTTGATGATCCTAAATCTCGTCCTCATCCCGCTCATATTCAAACCCGAGTTGTGCCTCGCGCTGGCGGATTACCAATCTATCTAGGTATAGTTACTTCAATTTTAATGTTAGTCCCAATGGATAAACATATATTAGGAATACTAATATCAATCACTATCCTACTAATCATGGGACTGATCGATGATAAGCTGCAAAACTTTAGTCCGTATATTCGAGCTGGACTTCAATTTTTAGCAGCGGTTATTGTTGTTTTTAGTGGTGTTGGCATCAGCTACACAACCAATCCTCTTGGCGGTATTTTTCGGTTAGATCAATGGGTAATTCCAATTAATTTTTTTGGTCAACATAACATTGTTGTGATCGCTGATCTCTTCGCCTTTTTCTGGATTGTTTGGGTGATGAATGTCATTAATTGGTCTAAAGGAGTTGATGGTCAAATGCCAGGCATTATTGTTATCGCTGCTCTAACTATTGGTTCAGTTGCTTATAGCTTCTACCAATTAGGGGACCCGAATCAATTTCATCTAGTCACACTAAGTTTAATTACCGCTGGATCTGCTTTAGCTTTCTTGATATTTAACTGGCATCCTGCCAAGATTTTTCCTGGATTTAGTGGCTCCACCATCTTAGGCTTTATGATCGCAGTCCTAGCTATTTTAACCTCGGCTAAAATTGCGACTGCCCTCTTAGTTCTCTTAATTCCAGTAGTCGATTTTATCTATACTTTTTTCCGCCGGATATTACAAGGAAAGTCACCTGTTTGGGGAGACCGTGGCCATTTACATCACAAATTACTAGATTTAGGTTGGTCGCATCACAAAATTTCCTTATTTTATATATTAAGTTGTACTTTTTTAGGTCTAATCTCTATTTTTGGAAATAGTTCTTTTAAATTCATTATTGCGATTACATTTGGCATCACTTGCTTAATAGTTATATATTGGTTACAGTACCGCTCAAATAACCAACTCAAGAAAAAATCATGAACCAACAACCGAACAATTTAGTTAAATTTACTTGGGACTTTTTAAGAGAACTTCGACCACGGCAATGGATCAAAAACTTTGCCCTTTTTGCTGGATTAATTTTCTCGGGCAATTTAGATAATCCACCGGCACTTATCATATCAACTAAAGCATTTTTCGTTTTCTGTTTAGCTAGCTCTGCTACTTATTTGATTAACGATATTCTCGATATCGACCGAGATCGACAACATCCATTTAAAAAATTCCGTCCCATTGCGTCAGGTGCCATTCCTGTTCCCTTAGCTGTTATTTGTGCGATTGTTTTTACAGCAATCGCTTTATACCAAAGCTATTACATTAATCCTGCCTTCTTTTTTGCTACAACCGGTTACCTAGCTTTGCAGCTTCTATATTCAGCTATTCTTAAATCCATAATCCTGGTTGATGTCATGACTATCGCTGCAGGATTCGTGCTTCGGATCTATGCTGGTGTTTGGGCAATTGGTGCTCATTTAAATGTTTGGTTTTTACTAACCATTACTGCTTTCGCGTTATTTATCGCCATTGGTAAACGCCGATCAGAACTAACTCTTATGCAACATCGAGCTTCAAAAACACGCGAAACACTTTTACATTATCCAGAAAATTTATTAGATATCCTAACCTCCATGTTTGCTAACTCAACGTGGCTAGCCTATGCTCTTTTCGCCTTTCTTCAACCTCCCATTGTTGCTCAACCTAAAGTTATCGGATTATTAAGCTTTTTAGATTTTCAATTCACCCAAGCTAAGTATCTAATGGCCACTGTTCCAATCGTCATTTACGGAATTATGCGTTATTTATATGTTATTTACGAAAAGAAAGAAGGCGAATCACCAGAACGAGTCCTTCTAACCGATAAATCACTACTATTTAGTGCTATTTTATGGTTAGTCGTAACAATCGGAATTATCTATCTACTCGGAGCTTAATTAGTCTTTTTATCAGCGTATGATGTCGAAATATAGCCCTCTTTACCATCACTTAGTCTAATCCGGTACCAAGATGGTAACTCCTCTAATAACACCACTGTTGTCCCTGGGTTTAATCTTCCTATCTCTGTAGAATTAACTGTTGCTTCACTTCTAACCCGTAAAAAGCCAGTTGGCGTAGCTTTAATTACCACTTGTTGAGTCACATTCACGGGTTCAGTATTAATACTTGTTAAATCGGCTTCAGATAAAGCTAAATCAACCATCAGATTTAACCTAAAACCTTCTACTAGACTAGCTTTTATACTACGTTTCAAATAATTTGGTCTACCAATAATAAAAACATGATCACCAGCAGCTAATTCATCGATTCGAAGTGGAGTTCTACCCACATCTTTTCCATCAATAGTGACTTCAGCCTCACTCGGGGTTGAGATAATGATTGCTCCTTTTCCAGGTTCCAATGAAATAATTTCTCCTGATGCTGTTGCGTCGATCACTGACAAATCACGATTTACTACAGTTACTGTGCCTGGATTCAACACCACATTCCCCTTCCACGCAAACACCTGATTAGGATTCTGCTCATCCACCGCTTTTAACTCAATTAATTGCTCCCCAATCTCTAATTGATCTGAATCATAAGGGGTTTTACCCACTTCCTGATTATTAATTAATACCGTTGCTAGGGGATTGGATTCAATACGAATACCAGCTCTTTCTCTAATTCCTAAGAAGTTCGCCACAGGCTCAGAACCATATCTTAGAACTAAAGCCACCACGCTCATAAATGTAAATATCAGTAGTAAAAATTGGGCCAGTCTTTTCATCACAGTCATTATAACAAGATATCTTTAAAAATCTCTTGACAAAAATTAGCACTCTCGATAGAATAGTGCTAATTGATAAGGAGGTGATACCCCAAATGGCAATAATTCGATGGAACCCATGGAACCTATCTTCAATGTTTGAAGACGATTTCGATTTACCTACTGTCCCAGGATTATCTCGTTTAGCTGGTCAAGGATTAAACATTTATGAAACTGAAGATTCAGTTTTTGCCGAAGCTGCTCTACCAGGTATTCCTGAAGAAAAGGTCGACGTCACTGTTGAGGACGGTATCGTTCGAATCACAGGTGCTCACGAAGAGAGTCAAGAAGATAAGGCTGCACGCCGATACTTCATGACTTCCCGAGTAAATAGTTTCAACTATTCATTCCGTTTACCTCAAGGGATTGTTGATGGCAATGAACCAACTTGTGAGTTGGAAAACGGAATTCTAACAGTTCAGTTTGAAAAAGTGAAAAAAGCTCCACCTAAAAAATTAAAGGTGACAGCTAAGAAAACAAACTAACTTAACAACCAACAAAGCCCTCTGTTTTGACAAGAGGGCTTTGTTTTGGTATCATTTACAACGTTCCAAGCATTTTGGAACTCTATGAGTACAGGAGTAATATCACTCCTGCCCACACTCTTAACCCCCAAGTCTAATGTAAAAAAGCTTGTAGCAGGGGTATTGTGTTTGTGCTTGTTTTTAGCTAACCCTATTGCGGGTGAGCTTATCGTGGTAAAAGCACAAGAGGCAGCAACACCAGTTTCTACTACCCCAGAGCTAGACTTTAAGTTACCTCATCCTGGGTATATCAGCACATACTTTTCCTCTTATCATCCAGGAATTGATATCGCTAGTGGTTTAGGTATGCCAATTCATCCAATTGCTCCCGGAAAAGTCGTTAGCCAAGGTCTAAATTTTTGGGGACTAGGTTTAGTAGTCGAAATTGAACATGAAAAAGGTTATCGTTCTCTCTACGCCCATATGGGTAAAATTTATACTGAAGTTGGGCAAGATGTTACCACTGACAGCATTATCGGTGAGGTTGGTTTAACTGGACGAACCTCCGGACCTCACACTCATTTAGAGATCAGAAAAGACAATCAAACAGTTAATCCAGTCGCTATATTACCAAAATTACCAGATATCGCTGCTGCTTGGGGAAACACTCAACCAACTAATACTTTCGTGGGTGGTAATAATACTAATACCGCACCTAAACCAACTGCTACACCTACCCCGCAACCAAGTCAAACTCCTTCTCCCGCTGCCATTACTGAGAAATTATCAGTTACTACTAAAACATTAGGACAACCACAAGTGAAATTAAATCTTGATCCTGCCAAACCAGTGATCGCTAATATTAAACTCTAATCTACTAGCTCACCTTCTAAAGAAACCACTGGTCCACCTGGCCGACCCCATTGCTCCCGCTCTCGATTAATTAACCGCTCTAACAGGTTTTTAAATTCAACCGGCGCTTCAATATTATCTAGAACAATCTCATCCTGATTTGACCCCGCTGTATGAATAAGCAATTTACC
>CAZZEB010000088.1:0-4784 GCA_964652495.1 uncultured Gammaproteobacteria bacterium | reverse complement strand
ATATCGAAATCACGATGAACTTCGTGGACCTCTAAAGTTGGGATTTTACCTAGATGATAAAGATCATACAATCTCAAAACTTTTTTTAACAGTAAATTCTTATCCATACATACAAAAATCTAGTAAAATTTTTCCCCTTTTTCTAACATCTGGATAATCTTATCAATTCTTCTTTTTCTAGTTTCTTCTTTTTTAGCTCCATGTAAACTAAAGGAAATATGAAAAATATTTGTCTTATTCAAAGTTTTATAAAACCTCTCTGCTTTCGGATTTTTAGAAAGCTCGATCAAAAAATCTTCCGGCACTTTCATATTAATCGGTGGTTCATATGCATTATCCCATCTTCCATCAGCTTTGGCAGCTTCAACTGTTATCATTCCAGATGGCATCATTCGCCCCGCTGATATCAACTTCTCTATTTTTTGAGTATTTATCTTTGACCAAACACTTTTAGATCTTCGAGGAGAAAATCTTTGCATATACGACTGTTCATTAAAACCACGAACTAGCCCATCAATCCATCCATAGCATAAAGCTTCATCAACTGCCTGATCATAAACCATTCCATTTTTACCGGATATTTTTTTCCAAAATCCCACCCAAACTTCGGTTTGCTTGTCATGGTTTTCTTCTAACCATTTACGAAAATCTTCAGGCTCATCAAAAAATAATGGATCCATTCCTGCAGTATATCAAACCAAGCTTGATTTAAAAGTAGTCCTACACCATAATAAGCTCATGGTTGCAGATATTAAAACTTATAATAACTCTTTAGATAGTGTTGATCAAAAAATATGTGAACTTTTAAAACAGGAAATTGATCGGAATTTAAAAGATTCTGAAAGTAAAATATGGCATGGTCATCCAGTCTGGTTTATTAACGGGAATCCTATTGTCGGATACGCAAAATTAAAACAATCTATCCAGCTATTATTTTGGAGCGGTCAATCATTTAATGAACCTAATTTAAAAGATGAGGGCACTTTTAAGGCTTCCCAAATCCGCTTTACTGACATTGATCAAATTAATATTTCAGAATTACATAACTGGCTTCAAAAGGCTCATGATATTCAATGGGACTATAAAAATATAGTTAAACGCAAAGGCGTCTTAGAGAGAATTTAAACCATCTTCATACTATTTTATTACTAATATTTTTTATGATTGCTGCTATAATATATCTATGTTAGAAAATTTCTTGTATGGATTACTAAATGGAGTTACTGCTTGGCCACTACTTTTACTACATGTATTTGGAATCTTTAGCCAATACCCAGTCTATGATGTCGCTCGAAACACCGCTTGGTATCAATTTGGATTTTTAATTGGTGCGGGATCACCTCTTCTAGGATTACTCGGCCGACGTAGTTAAAGCCCGGTTTCTTCACCTTTATAACGCAATAATTTTTTAAATCTAGCCGCAATCAAAATAGTCGAAATAATACTACCTACCCCTCCAACAACTACCGCTGCTGGTGCGGAAATCGCAGAAGCTAATATGCCTGATTCAGCATCCCCCAATTTTGGGCCTCCTTGTGCAAATAAGATATTCATACCAGTGACTCGACCTCTTAAATGATCTGGTGTCATTAGCTGCCGAATATTATTTCTTAAAATAGTGCTGGTCATATCAGAAGCTCCAATTGCCATTAAAGCAAAACAAGTTATTAAAAATGAACTGGATAAACCAAAAACTACAGTTGATAATCCATAGATCAAAACCGCTCCGACAATTATCTTTCCTTGATGATTCACCTTCTTAAAAGAAGATAAAACAATACCAGCAGCCACTCCTCCTAAAGAGTCAGCAGCATAAAGCAATCCTAAACCAGATGAATCTGTTTTTAAGATCTCGACTGCAAAGATTGGCAATAATGAGGTGGCAGATCCAAAGAAGGTTGCGGTAAAGTCCAATAAAATAAGAGATGACATCACCGGAGACTTTTTAATAAACACAAAAACTTCTTTCACCGATTTCCAATCGAAATCAGGCATCCTTTCTTTAATTAACCCTGGTATCTTTATGGGAATTAAAGTAACTAACATTAATAACAATGCTCCGGCTGCCATAAAATAAACCATTCCAGTTCCATAAAGTGCTATTACAAAACCAGCAATCGATGGACCAATAATAATTGCTGACTGGCGAGCCAATGTATTGAGAGAAACCGCATTTAACAATGATTTCTTGGGGACAATATTTGGGATAATCGATTGCCTAACCGGAGCATAAAATGCGGTGATAGTAAATTGAAAGGCGATTATTAAATAAATTAGCGTCGGAGTAATCTGATCAAAATAAGTTAGCAAACCTAACATTAATGCCACCAGAACAAATCCAAGCTGAGTAATAATTAATAGTTTCTTACGGTCAACTTTATCAGCAACTATACCTCCTATCATTGAAAATAAAATTGTGGGGATAACACTAACGATCCCAATTAATCCTAAAGACAAAGCTGATTTCGTTAGCTGATACATTTGCCAGCTAATAGCAATGGTTAACGATTGAAAACCTAACTGAGAAATAAAAAATCCTAATATAAACAACCTAAAATCTTTATGTTCTAGTGAGCTAAAAGGCGATAATTTTTCTCTAAAACGTTTTAATCTTTCCATAATTTATCAAAAGTTAAGGATATCAGAAATAAGGGGAAAATATAACTAGATTAGATAAGTTGTGAATTATTTATTTAATAAAAACAGTGGGCACACTCAAAGTGAATTCTACTGGAGACATGGTATAAAGTAATCTAACCTCACCTTTATCAGTTTCCCAACTTTTATTTCCAGATTCAAATAATCTCTCAAAACCAACTAGAAAACTTCTTTGATCTTTATCATATAATTTGGCCGCAATATCATTTATAACCATCGCATCACGTTGATTACCAATCCAATCATAAACAAAAACATTACCAAAATTATCAATTCCAGCATCATGAGGGATACGGTCACCTGTTATTAATAGCTTATGTCGAGCATCTGCATCACTCATCCCTAATAGACTAGTAATTGCCTTAAAAGATTTCCCACGAAATACGCTCACTCCAAAGCAGCCATCTAAATATGATGATATATCTAAAGCGTCTGCGTACTCTTTGACTTCACTTGTAGTGTAGGAAGAAGTTAAAAATAATTTTGCACCATCAGCTTTAAACTGTGCAAAAGATTCAGATAAACTAGGTCTTTTATCCCCAAAGTCAGAGACTACTGTTCCAATTGTGTCATAAATGATTACTCCACCTTCTAAACTTTTCATTAGGGTATTAAAACAAATTTGAAATTAAATAACAATAAATATTTCTTTGAGCAATTAAAGCTAAAAGTTATTCTCATAGTTCAGAGTATATAGCCAATCAAAAATACATGAAAAAATATTTTTTTATCATGGCTTCTTTAAATGGAACTTTTATCAATAACGTGAATATTCAAACACAAAATTATTTTAATAACATCCAAAGAGCCATTATGGCCATCCCGAAATCTTCAACTAAAGTGATCTTTGTAAGAGGCACTTTTATAATAGTTCCCAAACAGGCACACTGAAACTTTTTATTATCTAATAGTGAAATCGCAACTCCCAATCCACTTATAAACATTAAAACTAATGTAAAGAAATTAATTAAATAATTTTGATATCCGAGCATATAGATTAAACCTAAGGAGATCTCAATAAACGGATATATATACCCATAATTTTTTACTTTTTTAGCAATTAAATCGTAAGTCGAATACGCTTCTGCAAAACCCTTTAAATCCAGTAATTTAAATCCGCCAAAGACTAGGAAAAATCCAGCCATAAAATTCATCATCAGTTTCGTCCAGCTGAAAGTACCTAAAGATTGATCGTGTAAACCTAAAGTTAACACCACAACCATAATCATGCCAATAATCACAAAAAGTGGATAATAATTATCTTTCTCTTGATGCATTGAATGAACTTCATTTTCTTTAACTAAATCCATTTTACAAATTGAACACTTACCTGACATTTTCTGTGTAATTTCAGGATGCATTGGGCAAATATATTTTGAAGTCTTTTTCATTGTTAGGGACGATTATTGTGACATTCACCAATCGCCTGTCGGTATTGTAATTCAAAATAACCGATATTTTCTACCTTCTTTATCTTAGAAAAATAGTTTTCTTCTGTTTCATCTATTTCAAATAGATTTTTCGGTATTCCTCGATCAGGTTCTTTAATATAAAAACGAATACATGAAACACCATTTTTGGGAGCGGGTAAATAGCCCCAATAATCTGCAGCATTACCTGATTCTAAAAACGGCAAATACCCATATTGTTTTAATCCGTGCTGCTGAAATAAATAAGCCCAGACTGTTTGAACCCGGTATGGCATACCCGTAACTTTAAAAGTAAACCCGTGTCCATGAGCATGTTGATACATCTGATCAATTATTTTGTATTGATCAACTAATCTCATAAAAGGTTGTGCTTTAATCCCTACATTTATCGACTCATCATTTTTTGTCCAAACCAAATAAATATTACTCATTAATACAGCCGACAATAATATTAATCCCAAATAAATAAATCTTTTCGAAACTAAAGCGACCAGATAACTAACACCAATAATCACCCCCAAGCCAATACCTACATTAACATGGTACATGCTATATCCACCGAAAACTAACATGATCATTCCAGATAAACACCAAACTATTACAATTAGTAAGGGAATACTTTTTTGTCGCCAACTTTGAATCATTAAACTTCCAAGAATAACTACCATTAATATATACGACCAAAAACTTCTTACC
>CAZZEB010000087.1:0-4792 GCA_964652495.1 uncultured Gammaproteobacteria bacterium | reverse complement strand
TAATATCCCCTGGTATCTATTTTTTTTAGCTACTCTACTGACTTCACTTTTAACATATTTTCTAGGTCCATATGCTAATCCGGAGTTAATAAGTAAATCTGCTAAATCACCTACTTTACTATTCACTTTTATTTGACTCAACTCCCTACACAGTTTTATTAACTGAAAATTAGATATGTATTCGATATCAAAATTAGATTGTTTAATTTTATTATTTAACGAAGTTTCAAATTTTATCGGCAGGCTGATATGTTTTAAGTATTTTGATTGTGTTTTTTTTGTGTTCATGATCATAAAGCGTAACCAAATGGTATATCCCCAAACTCAGGTATATATACTCCACGTATTCGACGTTTCGATTTTAGGTCATCAAAGGGAATTACTTCAGTTCGGTCTCCAAAAAGAACGCCTACACCGTGTTGAGGTAATATGAACGGATTTTTATAGGGTCGACGAGGATCGATCGTTAGTGAAGTTTCACTACTCGATGCGGTTAAGGAACAGTATAGATAATTAGAACCTAGCTTATTTTCCAAATACATATCGAGTAATGACTTCCCATCAACCATCGACTTTCTAGCCTGATGAATGGCAACGAATCGTTTAGCTATGTCTTCTGCCCTAACTCCTTGATCAACCTGTCGGGTAGTAAGACTTTTTTGCATTGAATTAATGACTGCACCATATTCGGATTCAGAAATCGATCTCTCAATTCGATCTACCATTCCCCCATAATCTTCTGCTGTTCTGGCTACATTATCTAGTGAATCCAATTCAATTTTATTCGGTGCAACCTGTTGAGCCATGTCTTTTATCATCGACTCATAATGTTTAACCTCACTTCTTGTAACATCAAATAGGGGTCCATAATTTAAATATAGCTCTCCCTCAGTTAGAATTGTAAACTTTGCCCCTGGTGGGTAAACTGATTCAATCATAGAGCATAAATAACCCAAGTAATTTACAAAGCCTAGTTCTGCTAAGTCCGGAATTTTCCTTCCCCCAGATATAGACTCATTTGGATTTTTGTGAGCAATAGCTATCATCACTAAATTGATTGGTTGCTCTGTCTTAGCTCTTTGACGTAATCTATCAGCTGCATATAAATATTTTGGTACACGTATAGAATCAACCGGACGTTTAGAAAGTATTACATTATTAAGTATTGATGGAAGATCAGTCGACTGCAGTTGATCAATCTCAGGTGTTTTAATACTACTAGCCAGCTCTAATAGACTACTTTTAATAATAGGTTTGCTTCGAGGATCTAATTCAATCTCATTATATCTGCCAAACTAACCCCTGTCCCTCAGATGAGGAACTAGAGGATCCAGTCCGTAGATTTGGTTTTGATTCTGTGTTTGTCATATATTTAGATTTTTTCAAATCGTCCTTTTTGTAATTCTTTCGAACCGCGAGTGACAGTTGCCACTCCAACATTTAATTCCTTAGCAATTTGATGCTGCGGAATTCCTTGTTTCAATTTCTTCACAATTTGAAGTCGAGTTGGAATTTCTTCAAGCTCTTGTGGGGTAAATATCCCCAACAAAAACTCTTCCATCTCTGACTTAGTTTCAATCTTAAGTAAAGTCTCAATTAGAAAATCTAACTGTTTATTTTTACTCATATATATTATTGTACTAGTATAATAGTATATTGTCAACACCTTAATTCTAGCCACATTGATATCGTACTATGTCGCTTTTCTAAGAGATTTCTCGGATTTACAATTTTAATATCATGTTTATAATGGTTTTATATTAGGTTGTATATATAAATGAACGAACTCGGCCGTAGTACGACTATTAGGAATAAATTCGAATCAAAGTATGCCGGGGTTTTGGCGGATTTTAACGCGATTAGTCAACCGCGACCAGTAGATTGTTCTGCAACTGAATTTGACCAATGGGAACTCAGTAACCAGCGCGTTAATGAACTCAAAGCATTAGATCCCAGGACCTGGCAGATATGCTATCGACTCGCCAATCCGATTGATCAAAGATTAATTGAGCTCCGAAATTCGCAAGAATTAATGCGTAAAAGTTATGGTAAGGGTGAACGACGCCGAATGGCGGCGATGTACGATTCGTTTATCGATGGCGAATATTACGATCATTTATACAGAGTTATGGATGCTGATATGGATCCAAAAGCCGGTGGTTTCAGATTAATTGGCGATACCTGGGTAGAGATTCCGCCTGCTGATGATTATGTTTATAATCCTCCAGATATAGAAGTAACGAATCCGGATGTGATTCAAGATTTAGAAATAAAAAAACAAGAATATCTCCAACCGTTAACTGCAGCTCAGAGGTATCGACTCGACCACGAACTTGGATAATCAAGCTGTTGTTATTTTTAGAGTGCCAGATCTGCCAAATAAAATGATTTTAGTTCTGCTTGAGGTTCGCGATCACGGGAATGTTCGCCGTTAAAATCAGCACTAGCATCGATTCCACACATTCCTAAGATTTTATCGGCTCCGCCTTCGTGACGGTTGATCCAGCTAGTCAGATCATAGACTTTACCATTAACTACACTCCAACAATCTGAAGCAGTATCATGTTTGGCGATCTCTGCTAAAGTGTATAAACTAGATTGAGGCAGACTAGATGCTGTGGCAGTTGAATTGGTATCGACTGTAGATTCGAAAACGTTGGTATTTATAACTTCCGACATCCTATTTGGTTGGTCAGTTGTCTTGACCACTTTATAGGAATACCAAATACTGCCAACTGCAGCTGTGAGGATTATGGCGACTGCTGGTAATGCTAAAAATATTTTCATATTGATAATTTACGATCTTAACCTGAGAAACTACTGAGAATTATACACCTTCCTGATTTATTGGGATGTTCTCGATCTTATGTCAAAACTTACTTCAATATCATATGAATCTTAACAATGCCAAAACCTAATTAAAATATATAATTTTATCTGTGTTAAAATAATTTCATGTCTAAGAATCCAGTTGTTCACTTCGAGATGCCAGCTAAAGATAAACAACGCGTAGCTGATTTCTACTCTAAAGCTTTTGGTTGGAAAATGAACCAACTTGGTGCTGAGATGGGTGATTATTTAATGGCTGAAACCACAGAAACAGAAAATGGCATGCCAAAAACTCCAGGTACTATTAACGGTGGATTTTTTGATTATCAAGACAAGATTGGCTTTAATATGCCTCACTTAGTAATTTCTGTCGACAATATAGAAGAAGCAATGAAACAAATTGAAGAAGCTGGTGGAAAGATCCTTGATGGCATGACTCCTGATAGCAAAATCGATGATATCCCCGGAATCGGCAAATACGTTTCATTTGAAGATACAGAAGGTAACTACGTCGGCATCCTTCAACCCGTCCCAATGGATTAACTTTTTAATCGATTAATCTTAATTTTACCCAAACACTAACTTAGAGCGATCAATCGGTCCTTGGATCAGGACTTCCCATAATCCATTTGGTCGGCGATGGAGATATTTTTCTAAAGTCATTCCACTCCCCCAATACTCTTTGGCTAAATATCTAATCTCGGAACGATCACCGCGGCACAATAAATCAGCAGCCTCATTGTAATGTCTCTGATCATATACATAAACATTTGACGGATCTACCTTAATACCAATCGAAATTTCATCATCCATTGGTGGAATATCAGTCACAGAAGCAAATACAGCTTCGCTTCTTCTAATTCGTCCAGAAGGTACTTCAGTATCAAAACCCTGATCTAATGTTTGTCTTACTCCTCTTAAATCCTTAATACCAGCAATTAGCCCATGTTGACTGATTGATCGAGCATTTTGTGATTCAGTGCGATGATATACAAGGATTAATTTTTCTGAAGCAAGCATATTAATATATAAACACAACGAGACTATAGCTTCAATAACTAGTTAGGAATTAACGTCTTAATAATTTATTAAAGTAAGGGTTGAGTCTTATTTACTCCGCTCCCTTAATCTGATCAACTTCTTTTCCAGACTAATAATAATACCTATCACAAAAGCGACAATTATTGAAACTGCTAAGTAATTCCAGCTCAAGGCTGTTGTTTTAAATAGCATTTGCATGAAATGCAAATAAATAAATCCCATTTGCAGCATTAATAACACACCGATACCAAAATAAATTGTCGGATTACTCCACCAACCGATTTTGCTTATTGGGTCTTTAAGTGAACGACAATTGATCACATAACAGATTTGAAAGAAAATGATGGTTGTAACAGCCATTGTCTGAGCTTGAGAAATCGCAATATCAATATTAATCCCCTTTGATATATCTGAAGTGTATTGCCAAAGAAATACACCGACAGCGAAAATTGACATTAAAATTGCTACAAAAAAAGTCCTAAAAATAATAAACTTACTCAGTATTGGCTCGGTTGGGCGACGCGGCGGTCTAGTAATGATATTTGGTTCAGCTACCTCAAACGCTAAAGGGAGCGCTAGGGTGATAGCCGCGACTAAGTTTATCCATAAAATCTGAGTTGGCAACACTGGCAAAAGAGGTATACCATTAGTGATTGGAAAAAAGGCCACAGCTACCAGCATAATTATTGCTAGCCCAATATTAGTTGGTAAGATAAATGCCAATGATTTGATCAGGTTATCATAGACTCGTCGACCTTCTTCGATAGCAGCTACAATACTGGCAAAATTATCATTGGTTAAAACTATATCGGCGGCTTCTTTAGAGACAGCAGTGCCGGTAATGCCCATAGCCACTCCAATATTAGATTGTTTTAAGGCTGGAGCATCATTGACCCCGTCCCCAGTCATTGCCACAATATGA
>CAZZEB010000086.1:4140-4858 GCA_964652495.1 uncultured Gammaproteobacteria bacterium | reverse complement strand
ATAAAAACTTTGTATCTTGGAAGTTTAAAGATGATGCTGCCCAAAAAGGTTCAGTTACAAAAATAAACGTACCATTCTGGACAAATCAAACAGATTACACTGTTGAATGGAATTATGATGCAAATTGTAATTGTTATTTACGAGTTAATGGTGGACAACCTCATAATGATTTGAATTCTAATAAGCAAGTTAGTCCAAAAGTGGTGATTGTTCGATATCAAACAGAGAGTCCAGCTAATGATGGTTATGAAGGTAATGCTCATCGCTTATACGGTAATAAAGGGACTGGAGATGCATTAATCTTCCAAGACGGTCAAGTTATCGAAGGTAAATGGACAAAAGCTAATCGATTAGCTCGAGAGAAATTTGTGGATTCTAAAGGTGTAGAAATCACTTTGAATAAAGGTCAAATCTGGCTACAAACAGTACCGGTTGGTAGTAAAGTCACATATTAATCACTATTGATTCTGCTCAGCATTTTGCTATTATTGAGTAAATAAACTGTCCCTTTTTAAATTATGGAAGAATTAGTTGTTTCAAAAGTCCGGGTAAAAATGTTGCAATTGTTTTTAGGCTCCAGTGAAGAGTTGTATCACGTTAGAGAAATTGTCCGAAGAGTTGATGAGGAGATTAATGCTGTACGACGAGAATTAGCTCGAATGGAAAAATTTGGATTAGTAGCTTCAGAATGGCGAGCAAATCGCCGATATTACCGTTT
>CAZZEB010000086.1:3432-4130 GCA_964652495.1 uncultured Gammaproteobacteria bacterium | reverse complement strand
TTTCCGAAGAGATTATGTTTTTTATCTACAGCTATTACAAATGGTGATTAAAAGTACTGGTTTAGGTGGTGCTATTGTTAAAAACCGAGCAAAATTAGGAAAAATCAAATATGCGATGATGGCAACTAGATTTGCCCGAAATGAGAAATCAGCTTCTGATGATGTAGATTTATTGGTTGTGGGTCAGATTGTAGCGGCTGAGTTGCAAGCTTTAATTGCTGATGAGCAAGCTAAAAGAGAAAGAGAAATTAATTATTCCTTTATGGATGAGCCTGAGTTTAATTTCCGAGTTCGACGACGAGATCCTTTTATTTTGAAATTATTATTTCAACCTCGGATCATGTTGTTAGGTGATGAAACAACAATGCTCGAGGATGTGGTAGTTTAAATATAATTCATGAAATCCAGGTTAAAAGTGTGGCTAATTATTATTGCGGTAGTGGCAGCGGCGTATTTTAGCGTTCCTGTTCAATCACAGTCGATTAAAATTCCTGGAACTCCTTGGACTGTTGATGTAATGAGTTTGGCTAATCGATTTCCCTTGAAATTAGGATTAGATTTACAAGGTGGAACTCAATTGATACTACAAGCAGATATGTCTGCTATCTCTGCAGATCAACGGGATAATGCTTTAGAATCTGCTAAAGAAGTTATCGAGCGGCGAGTCAATTTATTTGGTGTTAGTGAGGCGGTGGTAC
>CAZZEB010000086.1:0-3422 GCA_964652495.1 uncultured Gammaproteobacteria bacterium | reverse complement strand
AAAACTGCACAATTAGATTTTCGTGAATTACAAGCAAGTCCAGCTGCGGATTTAAATGGTACTGAGGCGACAGATAGCGGAGCGGTAGTTGGTGGGTTTGTTTCGACTGGTTTAACTGGAGCTGATTTAAGAAGTGCTCAAGTTTCATTTAGCGGGCAAGGAAGTGCTGGTCCTGAGGTATCGATCAGTTTTAATGAAAAAGGTGCTCAAAAATTTGCTGAAATTACTCGTCGTAATTTAGGACAGCCATTAGCAATTTATCTTGATGATCAGTTAGTTACAGCACCAACTGTTCAACAGGAGATTATTGGTGGAAGCGCAGTGATTAATGGGCAGTTCACGACTGATGAAGCTAAACAATTGGCAGTTCAATTAAATGCAGGTGCTTTGCCTGTGCCAATTAAATTATTAACTCAACAATCGATTAGCGCTAATTTAGGTCAGGAATCGGTAGCCAGAAGTTTGGTAGCAGCTATTGTTGGATTGATAACAGTCATGATTTATATGGCGTTATATTATGGCAAATTAGGGCTCGTCGCTAATTTGGCATTACTAATTTATACATTGATTACAATTGCTATTTTTAGAACTGGATTATTGTTAATTCCACCCGTTACTCTAACCTTGGCAGGTATTGCTGGATTTATTTTATCGATTGGGATGGCTGTTGATGCCAATATTTTAATTTTTGAACGAATGAAAGAGGAACGTCATTGGGGTAAAACTGCTAAACAATCACTGGATTTAGGTTTTTCTCGAGCTTGGTCATCAATTCGTGATTCAAATTCTTCATCATTAATTACAGCTGCAATTTTATACTTTTTAGGAACGGGTTCAGTTAGAGGCTTTGCTGTGACTTTGGCGTTAGGTGTTTTAGTGTCCATGTTTACAGCAATTACGATTACTAGAACTATGTTGAAGCTAGTGATTAAGTAGTTAGATCAGGATATTATGCTTTTTCAATCGAAACAACCTCATTATGAACATTTACGTCGAAAACTTTCACATCGACATCGTCAATCAACCCAGAATTTATTTGATAAACATTTAAGACGGGTAGCAGCAGGTTCTTTAGGAGGTTTAATGTTAATGACTACTTCAGGGAGTGTCATGCCAGATCATAATTTATCAGCTGAGAACAATGTTCAGATTACTGGAAGTACAAATAACAATATCGGTTTATCTTTAGAGTTAAAACAACTAATTCCCTCTGAAGTAAGACCCTTAACCAGAGAAGAAGAAGCGCAAATTGCAGCGAAGATTGGTGAAAAATTGGGGATAAAGGTGACAGCTGAAATAGGAGATAAGCGTTTGAATAGAAGTTATGGATTAATGGGTGGCGAGCAGCATTTATATCGATATCCAGGAGATACAGTGATGGCACAAGCAAAGACAACATCAGATTGGGCGATGTTTGGTTCAGCGGGAATGGCTCCAGGATTAGGGGCATGGGGATATTTTGCGCAAAGTAAAGATTCAATGACTCCGGAACAAGATGCCAGAGAAAGATGGTATATTGCTGTTCAAACTTTTTTATCACCTGGTTTTTCAGAGAGAGTCGCTGAGTATAGAGATTTTTACAAATACCGTAAAATGTTAGTAGTTAATCCAAAAACTGGACAAGCTGTAGTGGTTAATATTGCTGATGCTGGACCATCAGAGTGGACAGGTAAAAGTTTAGGAGGATCGCCTGAGGTGATGCATGAATTAGGCATAGCAGGTGGTCCGAGAAAAGGAGCGATCTTGTACTTTTTTATTGATGATAGTCAAAAAGATTTACCGCTCGGACCTGTAAAGGTAAATAGTCAGGAGATTGCATTAAGCAATTAGAAAGTAGATTATGGCGCAATTTTATAGTCATTTAATTGAAATAGAGAGTTTGATTGTTAAACTAGATAAACTAGATTTATCAGACAGTCAGAGATTGCATTTGAGTCAGTTGATTGATTCGACTTTACATCATACTGTCTTGGATGCTATTTTAGGAGAGCTAAATGAAGCTGATAAGGAATTATTTATGCGGCATTTGCAGTTAGGTGATCATCAGCAGATTTGGGACTTTTTGGATAAACGTGTTTTTAATATTGAACAGAGGATTATTGATGCGGCTGAGGATTTGAAGGATCAAATTCATCAAGATATTGATGAGGTAATTAAATAAAATTATGAAATTAATGAAATATAAAATGATATTCTTAGCCTTGTCCTTGTTGGTTATTTTGCCAGGGTTAGGATTCTTATTAGCTGGTGGATTAAAATTAGGGATCGATTTTACTGGGGGAGCGTTACTTGAGTATCAATTTAAAAACCAAGTTAATGTTGAAGAATTACGACAATATGGAATGGTTACTCCAGTAGGATCTAATGATTATATTATCCGGACAAAACCATTAGAGGGTGATCAGTTAATTAATTTAAAGCAAGAATTTTCTCAAAAGTTTGGAGATTTCGAAATTCGTCGTGAAGAGAATGTTGGTCCAGTGATCGGGCAAGAGTTAGGCAGAAAAGCCGTAACTGCAGTAGGGGTGTCATGTTTAATGATTATTTTATATATCACCTGGTCTTTTAGAAAAGTGCCGAAACCAACAAATTCATGGCGATTTGGTGTAGCAGCAATTGCAGCTTTGATTCATGATGTCTTAATTGTTTTAGGTGTTTTTGCGATTTTTGGTTATTTTTGGCATATCGAAATTGATACGCTTTTTGTGACAGCATTGTTAACGGTTATGGGCTTTTCAGTTCACGATACGATTGTGGTGTTTGATCGGATTCGCGAAAATTTATTAAAGTATCACAGCAAGAAGTTTGAAGAGATTGCTGATATCTCTATAACCCAAACTTTAGGTCGATCATTAAATACTTCTTTAACAGTTATTTTTACTCTTTTAGCACTGCTATTATTCGGTGGTGAAACTATTCGTTGGTTTGTGGTGGCTTTATTAATCGGTATGGTTTCAGGAACCTATTCATCAATCTTTAACGCGACTGCCTTATTGGCGTGGTGGGAAGAAAAGTTGGGACACTAATTTCCTAATTGTGAGGCTTTAAGTGAGGTAGACAGCCTTCGATAAAGTGATTAATTACAGGTAAGATATTGCCAGTAGTAATTCGATAGAAAGTATTTCCTTCAGTGTTTATATACAATCCAAATTTGAGCAGATCTGCAAAGTAAGCGTTTAAATAAAGTGTGGAAGATAAAGTAGCACATAACTCTATTTGATCCCGATCATCAGTTTTGGTCTGAGTCATAGCTCTACTGTCGATGTGATCTGGGGGAGAATAATTTTCTAGACGGTTTTTAATGTATTGGTAAAATTTACTATTTAATTGAGCGGCTTCATTTTTTTTATAGTTAGTCATCATTTTAGGCCCTTGAGCGCTGGGGAGTAATTGGGAATCCTGAGACCTTAGAAGTAGAAAGG
>CAZZEB010000085.1:0-4906 GCA_964652495.1 uncultured Gammaproteobacteria bacterium | reverse complement strand
ATAGTCAAACTTTCCCAATCGCTTTTGTAATGTACGTTAGTCTAATTACTCTTTTAATTATGTTAGTTACTACACTGATTATTTTTCGAATTTCTGAAGTATGGAGTAAAAGGTTTGTGAAGCTACTTTATCCTAAAGGACATTCTATTCATCATAAAATGGATATTCGGGTTTTAGCTATGAACTTCAAGCTAGACTGGGGAAAAAATCAGAAATAATTCTGAGGCGCGAGCGGGATTTGAACCCGCGAATAGCGGTTTTGCAGACCGATGTGTTACCACTTCACCATCGCGCCAGAACTGAGTAATCTTAACATGAAATCGAATGCAGACAAAGTAGGCGTAATTTGCTAAAATACCTAAAGTTTTATCAAGTAATTGTTTAGTGAAAAGCGAGACTAAAATTCGGAATTATCCGCAAACGGTCTCTCCAAGTATTTAAACTAAACGGAAGAGAGCATTTTTTGTAAGATTTCAGGGCGGTTAGCTCAGTGGTAGAGCGCGTCTCTGATAAAGACGAGGCCATTGGTTCGATCCCAATACCGCCCACCCTGAAATCTTATAAACTTCTTTATTAAAGACGAGGCCGAGGGTATCGATCCCAATACCGATCATTTTCGAGTTCTCTTACATTAATGTGCTAACATTATTTCATGTCTAGTCGGGGATTTTCTTCTATCGCCCTGATCGTAATTATTCTGATCGGCATTATCGCTGGAATTTATTTGGTTCGAGAAAGGACTAATTTCTTACCAAAAGCAGATTTCGATGGCAAAAATCCAGGTTTTAAAATGACCCGCTATTTAACTAATCCAGAAAAAGCAGAGGAGACAGTCATCAATGTATTACCAGAAGATACTTTTACGGTAAATGTTTTGGTTGAAACAGGTCCTAATCCAGTGAAGTTGATTCAGTCAAAAATTAGATTTCCACAAAGTTTAGTCGAAGTAGTTTCGATTGATGCAACATCTTTAGGGGCTATCCCAGTGACTTGGAAGGATCAAACTTTCAATAATCAGACAGGATTAATCACCTTAAATGGCGAAGTATCGGGAGAGGGTTTCAAAAATGACACCAATAATATTAATTTGTTAGCCCGGGTTAATTTTAAAGTTCGATCATTAACAGCAGGTAAAGTAGATAAAATAGAGTTTCTAGAACAATCGACTAAATTAAGCCCCACTTTAAGTGAAAGTAATGCGATCTCAAATGTCATTAAACAATCGATTGATGTTCGGGTTGGATTAAGTGGTCAACCAAATAATTAGTTCGCTTGTCTTTCCGAATATAAGCTCGTAAAATAAACCAATGTCAAAATCCAATGATCCTGAGACTAGTCCAGCTTCGGTTAATCTAAATTTCGATCCAACAAGAACTCCCGTGTTATTTGCGGATGCCGTTTATATTAAAAGTAGCCGCAATGGTGTGGTCTTAGATTTCGCTCAACAATTAGGGGATAGCAATCAATTTAGTGTTGTTTCCCGAATCGGTTTATCACCAGAACATACCCGGGATTTAATTGAACATCTTGAGGCTGTCCTTCGATCAAATGGTACTCGGTCCACTCAAAAAGCAGAGTAGAGTATAATAAAAATATGTTTCTTAAATACGCATATGTTGTCTTTATTGGAGTTTTATTAGCTACTTTTTTAGGTGTTGGTATCTCTGTTTTTTATCCAGAACCAGATTCAATGCAAAATCAATATTATCGTTATGATGTTGAACCTAAACCCGCCTCTGATTCAGCACAATTAATGAGAATGCAACAGACTCAAGAAGAAAATTATAAAATCTATCAAGATCTTCGCGAGGCCTATGAACGTAATGTTTCGATCCTAGCCTTAGGATTAGCTTTGATCGCTGTAATTATTAGTCTGACCTTAATTAAGAATTTATCTGTTATTGCTGATGGGGTCTTGCTTGGAGGTGTTTTAACCTTAGGTTATTCGATTATTCGGGGATTTAGCGCCGATGATGATATTTATCGATTCTTAGTCACTGGTGTAGGTCTAATAGTGGCTATCGCTTTGGGTTATTTAAAGATTGTTCGTCCTCATAGTAAAACTAAATAGTTTTAAGTCGCCATTTTTAGATCAATTCGTGCTATATTATTACTATAGCTAACTAATCGTTAACTTCTCTTGAGGTAGCAATATCCCAGGTTTTTTAAACTAAATAACTTTTCAGTCTGGCTTTGCCTATTAACAATATCCTAATAGCTAGACAAAATCTCCTCTTAGTAGGGGATTTTAATTGGGACATTTTGTCCTAAGGAACAATTACGATGTATACAAAACAAGAAAAGAAATTGGCAGTCTGGATGGTTTTCGCGGTGGTCTTTTTTGATCTATTCCGTTTTGGTATCGCTTTTCCGATTTTAACGCCGTTATTTTTAAATAATCCAACTGGACTATTTGATCCAGCTTCAAGTTTCGGCGAGAGGAGCATGTTGTTAGGGATCTTAATTGCCTTACATCCGATTAGCCAGTTCTTTGGCGCGCCAATTTTAGGTTCACTATCAGATCGTTATGGCCGCAAACCATTATTAATCTTTTCTTATATTGGTACACTAATCAGTTTACTTATGACCGCTGGTGGTATTGAAGCTAATTCATTAGTCTTAATTTTCATTGGGCGAATTTTAGGTGGTTTTACTGGCGGAAATGTTTCAGTTGCTCAATCAGCTATGGCAGATATTAGTACCCCAGCTGAAAAGGTTCAAAACTTTAGTTTGATCAGTACTGCTTTTGGACTTGGTTTAATCTTTGGTCCATTTCTTGGTGGGAAGCTGGCCGATCCGGAATTAGTCTCTTGGTTCAATTTTGCGACACCTTTTTGGGTGGCTGCTGTTATTACTCTCATTAATGCACTATTTGTTTGGCGAGCCTTTAAAGAAACATTGGTTAATAAAGTTCATAAAAAGGTGACGGCATTTACTGGCATTATCAATTTAAAACGAGCTTGGGATCCTTCTCTACGAATGATTTTGATTGTCACATTCTTTAATATTTTAGGGTTTAATTTCTTTAATCAGTTTTTTCAAATTTCGATGGTTAGCAAGTTTCATTTAGATCAAGGAGAGATCGGGGAGTTACTGGGTTATCAAGGTTTATGCTTAGTTCTGGCTCAAATATTTATCGTCAGAAATTTAAGCAAACGTTTTAATGCCTTTCAAGTTTTGAATGTCAGTTTATTATTATCTGCAATTTCCATGTTAAGTTATTTGTTAATTAATCAGTGGCAGTTATTCTTCGTCACTTTACCATTTACCTTGTCTTTGTTAGCTTTGAATAATCCCAATACTTTAAGTCTGTTATCTAACTCTGCTCCGAATAATGAGCAAGGGGAAGTCTTAGGTATTCGTCAATCGATTCAAGCTGTGGCTATGTCAATTCCACCAATCATTACTGGAATTCTGGTTTCGATCGATATTAATTTCCCAGTCATTGCTTCAGCGATATTATTATTTATTAGTTGGATTATGTTTATTCGGATCAAACATCGACCTAAAGCTTTAAGTATTGAATAGAGGTGCTTAGCGAGATACACTAAGAGAGTGCAAGTAGTTAATGCCCAACTAATTGAAGGAAAAACTGTTCTGTTGCGACTCGATTTAGATGTCGCGCTTAGCCCCGCCACCACACCTACGACTCATCAGACTGAATCAGGCCAGATAGTCACTTCCAATCTGGTTGTAGCTGAACCGTACCGATTAGAAGCCGGATTTGAAACTCTCAAACTATGTTTAGATCACGCCAAAAGCGTCATTGTCATGGGGCATATCGGCCGTCCTGAAGGTAAAGAAGTTCCAGAATTATCTATTGCCCCAATTGTCGATTGGATCGAAACCAAACTCGGAAACACTGAATTACCTGAAGGCAAGCTCCATATTTTAGAAAATCTTCGTTTTGAAGCTGGTGAAGATGCTGCCGATCTTGAATTCGCTAAAGAATTGGCTCAAATGGGTGATTTCTTTGTGAACGAAGCATTTGCTTCCCATCGTCCAGCAGCTTCGACTACTGTTTTAGCTAGTTTATTACCACATGCTGCAGGATTGCGATTTGCTAAAGAAGTCGAAGTTCTAAATCATGTCATTAAAGAGCCTAAAAAACCTTTAGTAGCAGTTATCGGAGGAGCTAAAGTCGAGGATAAATTAGCTGTCGTTGAAAGTTTAGCCAAAGTTGCTGATGCAGTTTTGCTAGGGGGCAAGTTACTTCATGAGATTAGAGAGAAAAATATGACTTTTCCAAACAATGTCCAAGTCGGGCGCTTGAGCGATGATGGTTTTGACTTAGCCCCTGAAACAATTATGTTGTTTCAAGGCATTATCAGTCGAGCCGCTCAAGTTATTTGGTCTGGCCCATTAGGTAAATTCGAAGATGGTCATAACGCAGGTAATCGAGCTGTCGCTGGAGCTATTACTTATTCTGGCGCTGATTCTATTGTTGGAGGTGGCGATACCATCGCATGTTTAATCTCAATTCAAATGTTGGATAAAATGAAGTTTGTCTCAACGGGCGGAGGAGCAATGTTGAAGCTATTAGCTGGTGGAACTTTGCCAACGATCGAATCCTTAAATTAGTATCTAGTTTTATTCAATCTGACTATGCTACGCTAAAAACATGATCCGCGCTGCCATAAACGGGTTTGGTCGTATTGGCCGAAACACCCTCAAAGCCTGCTTTGAAGACCATCTTGATGAATTAGAAATCGTTGCTATTAACGATTTAACAGAACCAAAAGTTTTAGCTCACCTCCTCAAATATGATACTGCTTATGGTCAATGGGATCATGAGATTACCTCAGATGAACATTCAATTACCGTTGATGGTAAAAATATTCCAATTCTTTCTGAAAAAGAACCAACCAAATTACCATGGAAAGATATGAATATTGATGTCGTAATT
>CAZZEB010000084.1:1949-4951 GCA_964652495.1 uncultured Gammaproteobacteria bacterium | reverse complement strand
TTTCTCGCGCTAGATCGCGAGAATATTTCATGGTGTCTATCGACTGGAAAGACCAGTATCTAGTGTCTGCAAGTTTGGTCTTGACCACCTTAGGCCAAATCGACTTTGCAGCAATTATTAAGATAATCACAAATATAAGAATCTTAAAACGATGAGAAGTGGCTAGAGGATTGATCACAAGCTTTTAATTATACAAGTTCGCACGATGATTCAATCTATTATATAATTATATGCAGTTTCCCAGCGAATAAGTTGGTGTTTATTAATTATCTATTACTTAAGAATGAATAGTACTCGTCCTATATGGAAGTTTTTGTTCTTAGGTTTTGTGATCTCTTCAATATTATTATTATTATTAGCTGTCTCAAAACAGTTTCCAGCGTTAGACCAATTTATCACTGATGCAACTACTAGACGAATTGAGAAAGTGACTGAACTTTACTTTGAAGATCACATTAATTTACCAAAGTATATACAACCAGATGGCAGTTATTCTTTTAAATTTACTGTTCATAATCTCGAAGGTGAGTATAAGTCATATATATATAGAGTAATCAAACAAGTTGATACGCAAATTAGAGTTATTGATCAGGGCATGATTCAGTTGAACAATGACGAGTACGCCACAATTGATAAAGTAGTTGGTCCTTTTGAAAATGAGCGTACAAATATTCAAGTTGAGCTTGTCAATGAATTTCAGAAAATATCATTTTGGCTTGAAAAAGTATGAATAAAATTGTCGTTTTAATCCCCTGTCACAATGAAGAAGAAGGAATTGCAAATGTAATCAATTCTATCCCAACTACTAAACTAAACAAACTCGGCTATGAAGTTGAGATTCTAGTCATAGATAATAATTCAACTGATAGAACAGGAGAAATTGCAAAGTCACTGGGGGCACATGTGATTTTTGAAAAACGGAAGGGAAAAGGTAATGCAATTAAAACTGGATTTGAATCAATTTCCAAAAATACAAAGTACGTGATCATGATGGATGGTGACGATACTTATAAGGGAGGCGAAATCCCAAGAATGATAGAACCCCTAGAAAGTGGTTTTGCAGATGTGATTGTGGGATCTAGATTGGGAGGAAAGATGAGTCATGGAGCCCTTAAGTTTCAAAACCGTGTTGCTAACTGGGTATATGCATTCCTAGTTCGTCAATTTTATGGTGCAAATATTACCGATGTCTTAAGTGGATATATGGCATGGAAAAGAAAAGCGCTTGATGGTCTGAAATTACATTTGGAAACAGACGGATTCGCGATAGAAATGGAAATGATTACGAAGATGGTTAAATTGGGTTATCAGATCTACGCAGTTCCAATAACCTACGATGTTCGCCAAGGCACTAGCAAAATTGAATCATTCAAGGATGGGTTCAGAATACTCAAAATGTTTTTTGACAATTTAAATTGGCATCCAAGTAATACTGACAAGAATAAATCAACATTTAAAGTAGGTATCTGGTAATGAAGTCTCATCTGAAGAAGATAGTTTTTGTTAGCGATGCGATATGGCCTTATAACAAAGGTGGTAAAGAGAAACGCCTTTTTGATATCTCGACTAGATTGGCTAAAAAAAACTATGATGTTCACATTTATACGATGAAGTGGTGGGAGGGAGAAAATTCAAAAATTGAGAATGGGGTTACTCTACATGCGATCTGCCCTAAATACCCTCTTTACTCAGGTGACAAAAGATCTATTAAGCAAGGAATCATGTTCGGATTAGCTTGTTTTAATTTGTTTAAAACAGATTGGGATGTAATCGACGTTGATCACATGCCTTTCTTCCCACTTTTTAGTACAAAATTAGTTTGCCTGGTGAAAGGCAAAAGAATGATCGCTACCTGGAATGAAGTTTGGGGACTTAAGTATTGGATAAAGTACATGGGTCTACTAGGTATAGTGTCTTACCTAATTGAACAAATGAGTGTGTTTCTACCAGATAAAATTATTGCGATTTCTGATCACACAAAAGAAAGAATTAGTAAGATGCTCTTTAGGAGTTTCAATGTTGTAACGGTGCCAATAGGTATTGATATAGATCACATAAAATCTGTTAAACCATCTGCAACAAAGTCGGATGTAATTTATGTTGGTAGATTGCTTTCTCATAAGAATGTGGATGTTTTAATTGAAGCAATTGAACTAGTTAAAAAAACTCATCCAAATATTCAATGCATAATTGTGGGAGATGGTCCTGAAAAAGAAAGACTTGGTAGTTTGATTAACAAACATAACCTAATCGATAACATAAAAATGCTTGGATTTGTGGAAGATGAAGATGAAGTTTTCGCACTAATGAAATCCTCGAAAGTATTTGTTTTACCTTCTACTAGAGAAGGATTTGGAATTGTGGTTTCAGAAGCCGCAGCCTGTGGTATTCCTTCTATAGTAATTGATCATCCAGAAAACGCAGCTGCAAGTGCATTGCTAAATACATCTGGCCATAAATTAATCTCTAAACTTGATTCTAAGTCTGTAGCAGAAAAAGTATTAAGGATTATTAAAGAAAGTATTTTACTGCAAGCTAATTTAACGAGTATTGAAAATTCGACAATAATACTTGAAGAAAATTATATATGAACACAAGCAAGCCAAAAGTATCTTTTGTAATTATTGCCTATAACGAAGAGAAAGGGATAGGTAAAACTATAGATTCGATTCTGGGTCAAAATAGCAATGCAACAAAGGAAATTATAGTCATTGATGATTGCTCAAAAGATGATACTAAGTTAATAGTTGAGTCATATGTATCGAAATTTAGTTTCATCAAACTTATTAGTTTTGAACAGAATAAAGGGAGAGGTGCAGCACGAAAAGAAGGAGTCGAAAATGCCAGTGGGGATTATGTTGCGTTTGTTGATGCCGACATAATACTACCAATCAGTTGGTTAAGTATCTGTCTTATCAACATTAATGATTATGACGCAGTGGGTGGTATTGCTGTTCCAGATGGTGATGCACGAAGCGGTGCGGATGGGGCTGCTGACGACG
>CAZZEB010000084.1:0-1939 GCA_964652495.1 uncultured Gammaproteobacteria bacterium | reverse complement strand
GTTACTGGATCAAATGGTTTATATAAATCATCCTTATTTAAGAAAATTAATTTTGATTCTAGTCATAAAGATGGCGAAGATTTCTCGTTTAACAAATTAGCAGAGAAAAATGGATTGAAATTATTTACCATTCCTAATTTATACGTAGAACATAAAGAACATAAATCATTTAGAGAGTCTTTAATTTGGATGTTTCAGAGTGGAGTAGGCTCGGTTAAACTTCTTTTTATGTTTAGAAAGATAAGGCTACCAGATACAATTCACTTTATTATTATTGCTAGCTTAATCGTTATATGTTTTTACAGTATTGAATTATCAATATTAACATTATTAGTTGAGCTAACTACTGTTTCATTCGTTCATCTTATTTCAAAATTTAAAGATAGAAATCTTACATTATTAAAGGCTATGTTTTGCCATTTATTACTTATTCTTTTGTACTTAATTGGCAGAACCTGGGGTGTATTTTATTATTTGTCAGTAGGAATATCCAAAAGATTTAAATATACTTAATATGATATATGAAAACTAGATTTTTTAATGGGAGTTTTTCTTTAAAATTATTGTTGCTATTAAATGTAATTGTCTTTGGTTACTTTATTTTTAATTTTTTCTCACTAAAAACAAATGAGATAAACCAATTAGCTTCGGCAGCAGATAAAAAAACACTAGAGTTTAACTTTCAGAATGTTACTTCAACATCCTCTCCATTAATTTTTGGAGGAGCACATAACCCAGATCCTAATGATGACATGGCCTGGAAGTTTATCAAAGAGTATGGTGTAACTTCAATTAGAAGAGATTTTTGGATAGTTGGTGAAGTACCTTCTAACATAACGATTGACCAATACAAAAATAATATAAATGGTGTGGCTGACATCGAAAACTGGAACTGGGAAACTATTAATAAATCTAAAGACCTATTCAAGCGTATTCGAAGCAATAATCAAAAAGTAATTGCGATCATTGACTACTCACCTAATTGGTTAACTTATACCAACACGAGATTTGGAGTACCTAAAGACTTTAGTATTTACAAAGATATAGTTAAGAAATTATATAGAATTCACAGAGAGTATATTGATTATATTGAGGTGTGGAACGAACCAACTTATAGTTTCTTTCTTGATTTAAAAGGTAGTCCATTTAAAACAAGCAGTGAGGCATATAATGTAATCTTTAAGAATGTTGTCGAAGCAGTGAGGGAAGTTGACTCGGAATATGGTGACAAAGAGGTGCCAATTATTGCAGTATCTGGCCATAATCCTGTAGATACTTCTGTGCTTAGTGGATTAGTTAAAAGTGGCTTAGACTTTAATGCTATTAGTTATCATAATTATGGTTATGACGAACCAAGTTGGAATAAGTATAGAAAGGTTCTTGATAGTTCAAATATTAAAGTCCCCATATTTATAACAGAATGGAATTATTCATCAAATGAAAAACTTGATAATGTCTATCATACTGGTGACTTAGCAGCAAGATATGTTGCCAACAAACTTTTGTCATATTTAAGTGGAAATGTTTTTGGTGCTAACTATTTTTCTACTACTAAAAACATACAATCTATTACAAAGTCATCTGAATCAACATATGGTTTTTATAGAGTTAGATCCGGTAAAGTAGTACCTCTTCCGCAAGCATATGTTTGGAAACTATTATCTATTGACCTTGGATTAGGTATTGGTAACTCAAGTATATATAGTAACGATACTTATGATGATCTTAACACTGTAACATTCATAAACTCTCAAGGTAAGCTAGGGTTTGCACTAATTAATAATGCGAATACTCAAATATATACCGAGATACTCTTGAGTAATACACCATTTGAAATATTTAAATCAAAATTCTCTAAATATACCTATGTATTTAATCAAGACCAAATTGAAAAGTGTGACCAATATGGATTGAATAGACTAGAACCTTCTATTGGAGT
>CAZZEB010000083.1:0-5017 GCA_964652495.1 uncultured Gammaproteobacteria bacterium | reverse complement strand
TTCCAATTAATTCCCGTCTTGCTCAACACTCCAAAATCTGACCAGTTAATCCCTGCTCTCGACCAAACAGTAAAATCAGACCAATTGATCCCTGTCTTGCTTAAAACTCCTAAATCATTCCAATTAATGCCGATCTTTGTTAACGTTCCAAAATCAGACCAATTAATTCCAGTCTTGCTTAAAATACCTATGTCACTCCAATTAACTCCAATACGACTTAAAGTACTAATGTCATTCCAATTAATGCCTACCTTACTCAATACACCAAAATCAGACCAATTAATTCCTGTCTTACTTATTACGCCTAGATCATTCCAATTAATTCCTGTACGGCTTAAAACATTCATATCATTCCAGTTGACGCCTACCTTGGAAAGCACTCCAATATCGTTCCAATTAATGGCCACGGTAGTTAACCTACCGAAATCATTCCAATTAATGCCATTTCGAGTCATTACATTTAAATCATTCCAATTCAAGCCCACCTTAGATAAGATATTGAGATCACTCCAATTTGTTCCGACCCTTGTCATGACAGCAATATCGTTCCAATTAACGCCCGCCTGGCTTAATACACCAATCCCAACCCAGTTAACACCTGAATTAGAAATTTCGTTTAATGAGGACCAGTTAATATTTTGATGAGAAAGGTCTGCAATACCTCCCCAATTAACGCCGCTAGTTGTTAATGGGTTCATCCCAACCCAATTAATACCAACCTTAGTTAATATCCCTAAATCACTCCAATTTACGCCGGTGCGGCTAATCACATTGAACTCATTCCAGTTCACACCTGTCTTACTAAGTACTCCGAAATCACTCCAATTGATGCCAACTTTTGAAAGAATGTTAAAATCATTCCAGTTAATGCCTGTTCTACTAAGAACATTTAACTCATTCCAATTAATTCCCGTTTTACTTAATACCCCAATATCGTTCCAATTAATAGCAACAGCGCTTAATCGGCTAATATCGTTCCAATTAATTCCGACCTTGCTCAATATCCCAAAATCATTCCAATTAATTCCAACCTTAGACATTACGCCAAAATCATTCCAATTAATGCCCGTATAAGATAAAGTGTTAAGTCCTGCCCAATTAATTCCTGATTTCGATAAAACACCTAAATCACTCCAATTAATACCTGTTTTACCCCATACACCAAAATCACTCCAATTAATACCTGCTTTACCCAATACAGCAAAATCAGACCAGTTAATAGCAACTTTACCTAAAACACCTAGATCAGACCAATTGATACCTGATCGGCTTAAAACGGACAAATCACTCCAATTAACACCTGTCTGTGCTAAAACATTAATATCATTCCAATTAATACCTGTTTTACTTAACACTCCAAAATCATACCAGTTAATACCCATACGACTAATGATATTGATATCATTCCAATTAATTCCTGCCTTACTTAACACACCTAAATCATGCCAATTTACACCTGTTTTAGTCAATACACCTAAATCATTCCAATTAACACCAACTGAACTTAAACGAGCCATGTCATTCCAATTGACGCCAGCCTTACTTAGCACACTAAAATCATTCCAGTTAACACCGGTCTTACTTAATACACCTAAATCATTCCAGTTGATCCCAGTATAGCTTAAGCGCGCTATATCATTCCAATTAACGGCAACCTTGCTTAAAACCCCAAAATCTGACCAATTAATACCTAACTTACTTAATACGCCTATATCATTCCAATTAACCCCAGTCTTAGCTAAGACACCTATATCATTCCAATTAATTCCTACAGTTGTTAGACGCCCAATATCATTCCAGTTAACACCCGTTTTACTTAAAACACCTACGTCATACCAGTTAATCCCAGTCTTTGCCAATACACCTATATCGTTCCAATTTACCCCAGTATTAGTCAAGACACCAAAATCAGACCAATTAATGCCTGTCTTAGTCAACACTGAAATATCTGACCAATTAACACCCAAACCACTCATGCGGTTTAAATCAGCCCAATTTACACCTAAGGAGCTCATTTTATTCAAATCTAACCAATTAACACCAGTACGGCTCATTACCGTAAAATCACTCCAATTGACCGAAACCTTACTTAAAACAGCTAAATCACTCCAATTAATTGCAACCTTACTCAAGACCCCTAAATCATTCCAATTAATACCATTCTTACTTAACACCCCAATATCATTCCAATTAATTGCAACCGTACTTAAACGTCCAATATCATTCCAATTAACTCCAACATAACTCAAACGAGCCATATCAACCCAATTAACTCCAACCTTACTTAAGACACCTAAATCATTCCAATTAATCCCTATCTTACCTATTACTCCAAAATCATTCCAATTAACACCTACCGTACTTAAACGTCCAAAATCATTCCAATTAATCCCTGTTTTACTTAATATACCTAAATCATTCCAGTTAATACTTGTTTTACTCAATATAGTGAAATCATTCCAATTTATTCCAGCTGAACTTAAACGGGACATATCGTTCCAGTTAATAGCTACCCTACTTAATACTCCAAAATCATTCCAATTAATCCCTGTTTTAGTCAATACACTAATGTCGTTCCAATTAATACCTGTTCGACTAATTGTATTGATATCGTTCCAATTTATACCAATTTTTGTGAGTAGACCGAGATCGTTCCAGTTTACGCCAACATTGCTTAACCTACTCATATCAATCCAATTAATGCCAACCTTACCTAATACACTCAAATCACTCCAATTAATTCCAGTTTTACTCAAAACATTAAGGTCATACCAATTAACACCAACATTGCTAAATATTCCAATATCACTCCAATTTACACCCGTTTTACTTAATACTGATAAATCGCTCCAATTTATGCTTGATCTAGAAAAGACGCTAAAATCAGACCAATTCGTACCTACCCTAGTTAAGATCGCAACATCATTCCAATTCACACCGGACTGACTTAAAACACCAATACCAATCCAATTAACACCGGCGTTTGAAATCTCACCTAAAGAAGCCCAATTAATATTTTGTCTCGAAAGATCTGCAATTCCCGCCCAATTGACTCCGCTAGTTGTCATTGGATTTAAACTAGCCCAATTGATTGCGACCTTTGTAAGGACACCTAAATCACTCCAATTAACTCCTGTTCGACTAAGCACATTTAAATCATTCCAGTTAATGCCCATTTTACTAAACACGCCAAAATCACTCCAGTTAATGCCTGTTTTGCTTAAAACACCAATGTCATTCCAATTAATGCCAATCTTAGAAAGGACACCAACATCATTCCAATTAATTCCTGTTTTACTGAGCACACCAAAATCATTCCAGTTAATACCAACCGTACTTAACCGGCCGATATCACTCCAATTAATTCCTGTTTTAGCTAATACTTGAATATCACTCCAATTAACTCCTGTTTTGCTTAGGGTCCCAACATCAGACCAATTAATACCTATTTTGCTGACAACACCAAAATCTGACCAATTAATGCCAGTCCGGCTTAAGGCATTAATATCGTTCCAATTTAAACCAGTCTTACTGAGAACTCCAAAATCATTCCAATTAACACCTAATTTTGTTAATACACCAAAATCATTCCAATTAATTCCTACCTTGGTCAATATGCCAACGTCGCTCCAATTGATACCAGTCTTAGTCAAAACCCCAAAATCAGACCAATTAATACCCGTCTTACTTAAAATGCCCACATCATTCCAATTGATACCAACTTTAGAAAGCACGTTCAAATCATTCCAATTGACGCCCGTCTTAGCTAAAACACCTATATCATTCCAGTTGATGCCAATCTTGGTAAGAATTCCTAAATCACTCCAATTCACAGAAGCTTTGCTTAAAATACCAAAATCATTCCAGTTAATGCCTGTTTTACTTAAAACTCCAATATCGTTCCAGTTAACACCAACCGTTGATAGAAGACTAAAATTATTCCAATTAACGCCAACCTTACTTAAAACTCCGATATCACTCCAATTAACTCCTACTTTACTTAAGACTCCAATGTCATTCCAATTTACTGTTACACGACTTAAAATACCAAGGTCACTCCAATTAATGCCCGCCTTAGTTAATACAGTAAAATCTGCCCAGTTAACGCCTAAACCACTCATCCGGTTTAAATCTGACCAATTAACACCCAGTCCGCTCATCCGATTAATATCAAGCCAATTTACACCTGTACGGCTCATGACATTCAAGTCATTCCAATTAATGCCTGTTTTACTTAAAATCCCAAAGTCACTCCAATTAATACCTGCCTTACCGATTATTCCTATATCATTCCAATTTACACCAATACGGGATAAGACATTTAAGTCATTCCAATTAATGCCTGATTTGCTTAACGAGCCAAAATCACTCCAATTAATGCCTGTTTTACTCAGCACCATTAAATCTGACCAGTTAATTGCCGTCTTACTTAAAACACCAAGATCATTCCAATTAATACCTACCTTGCTTAAAACACCCAAATCATTCCAATTTATTCCAATCCTGCCTAATACAGCCATGTCATTCCAATTAATAGATACCTTTGTCAAAACACCTAAGTCACTCCAATTGATGCCTGTCTTACCAAGCACAGCAAAATCATTCCAGTTAACACCTGCCTTACTTAAAATGCCAAGGTCGTTCCAATTGACCCCAGCATTGCTTAACAAATTAAGTCCAGACCAATTAATATTGGCTTTGCTTAATGAACTTAAATCACTCCAATTAATTCCTGATCTTCCTAATATGGAAATATCATTCCAATTAATTGAGATCTTAGATAAAACTCCAAAATCACTCCAATTAATACCTGTTCTACTTAAGACATTAACATCATTCCAATTAACACCTGTTTTTGTTAAAACACCAATATCATTCCAATTAATGCCAACCGTGCTAAGACGTCCAAAATCATTCCAGTTAATGCCTGTTTTGCTAAGGACATTAATATCATTCCAATTGATACTTGTTTTAGCTAAGACGCCAAGATCGCTCCAGTTAATTCCCGTTTTTGAAA
>CAZZEB010000082.1:4735-5063 GCA_964652495.1 uncultured Gammaproteobacteria bacterium | reverse complement strand
TTATTCGTCGACGGACTGAATTTGAATTAGCAGAAGCTCGAGCACGAGAACACATTTTAGAAGGTTTGAAGATCGCTGTTGATAACATTGATGAAGTTATTAGAATCATCCGTTCAAGTAAGGATTCTGATGAGGCAAAATCTAATTTGATGTCTAAATTTAAACTAAGCGAGTTACAATCCACTGCGATTTTGGATATGCAATTACGACGATTAGCAGCTTTGGAGCGACAAAAGATCGAAGATGAATTAAAGATGATTCGCGAATTAATTTCTTATCTTGAAGATTTACTGGCACATCCAGCCAAGATATTAGCAGTTATTAAGGA
>CAZZEB010000082.1:0-4725 GCA_964652495.1 uncultured Gammaproteobacteria bacterium | reverse complement strand
CACGAAGAACAAGAGTTTACAAATCTAAAGTTGGTGAATTCTCAGAAGAAGATTTAGTAGCTGATGAAACTACAATTGTGGCAATTACTGAGAATGGTTACGTTAAGCGCCAACAGCCAAGTACCTTCAAAACTCAAAACCGAGGTGGTAAAGGAGTTTCAGGAATGACCACTAAAGAAGAAGATGCTGTAGCTCATATCTTTTATAGCCAAACTCATGACAATATCTTGTTCTTTACTGATCGAGGTCGGGTATTCCAGATCAAAGTTTGGGAGATTCCAGAAGCTTCAAGAATTGCTCGAGGTCAAGCTATCGTGAACTTGATCAATATCGATCAGGGTGAAAAAGTAACGGCGATCTTAACCACTAGAGCAAAAGATAAAACTAAGTTCTTATTTATGGGAACTAAGCAAGGTAGTGTCAAGAAAACTCCGATTGAAGAATACGCCAATATTCGCAAGAACGGTTTGATCTCTATTAAGCTTGATCAAGGAGATATTTTGTCATGGGTGGTTCCAACAACTGGTCAAGATGACATCATTTTAGTCACCCGAGAAGGTCAATCGATTCGATTTAGTGAATCACAAGTGCGCCCAACACATCGAGATACTTCTGGCGTGCGGGGAATCTTGTTGACCAAACAAGACGAGATTGTCTCTATGAATTTGGTAAATGATCCAGAGCAAGAATTATTTGTCATTATGCAAAACGGTTTGGGAAAGAAAACTAAGATTAGCGCTTGGAAGAGACAAAGTCGAGGTGGCTCTGGTATCAAAGCAGCTCAAGTAACAAGCAAAACTGGTAAGATCGTCACTGCGCAGATGATCGGTCCTGATGATGATACTTTGGTATTAACTTCTACCAAGGGACAGTTAATTAAGCTATTATTAAAAGACGTTCCATCTCTGCAACGGCAGACACAGGGAGTTATCTTGATGAGAGTCAAAGCAGCTGAAGAAGTTGCAGCAGCGACTGTCGTTTCTAGTAAGAATCAAGAATCGACTCCAGCCAAAGCTACTGTTGAAATTGAGGAATAGTCTTTTATGAATCAACCAGTTGAAGAGAATGCCGAAGATAAAGATCACCGCCGTAGAAGAGTGGAAAAAATTGTTTCCAATATAGGAGTTTGTTATTTTGTCTTCGGATTAGTCTTTGCCATATATTTTGCATATTACTATCATTGGGAAGCCTTCGGTTATTTTAGTCCTAACTTTTTCTTAGTTGCTTTTAGCTGGCCATATCAAGCAATTGGTTTTGTACGAGACATTATTCAGTTTGGATTTGGGGGCAAGCCTATTTAAAGTATGACCAGAATTGGTGGTCATGTTTCCGCGGCTATTTCACTTGATTTATGTTTTGAACGGGCAGAGAAAATTGGAGCTGATTGTTTTCAATTTTTTGTTTCGCCTCCTCAACGTTGGGATCAGTCAAAACATAGCCCTGAGGTCATTGCTAAATTTAAAGAGCGGGCTGCAGAAACTGGCATTGGACCAAATTTTATTCACGGCACTTATTTAATTAATTTAGGAACAGCTGATCCAGCTCACTTACAAAAATCGATTGATTGGTTAATTTATGCTCAAAATATGGCTAGTCAACTCGGAGTAGTGGGGACTATTTTTCACTTAGGTTCTCACAAAGGCAATGGCTTTCAGAGTATCGTTGATCAGGTTATCAAATCAATTAAAGAAGTTTTGGCAAGTTCTCCTAAAGATAGTTTATTATTACTCGAAAATTCAGCCGGTGGAGGAGGAGCAATTGGCGGAACATTTTCTGAATTAGGCCAAATCTTAGCGGGAGTGGCTGATCCAAGAGCTAAAATTTGCTTTGATACTCAACACGCTTTTGCAGCTGGATATGACACCAGAATACCTTTAGGAGTGAAAGATTTAGTAACAGAACTTAAGGAACAAGTTGGTTTTGATAATTTAGGAGCGGTTCATGCTAATGATTCGAAAACAGAATTTCATTCACACCGTGATCGCCACGAAAATATCGGTGAAGGATTTTTGACTGAGGAAGCATTTAAATTATTAATAAAAACAGAACCATTTAATAATGTGCCTTGGCTTTTAGAAGTCCCTGGTGATAATAAATCCGGGCCAGATAAATTAAATATTGATCGATTGAAATCGTATCTCTAGTAATTAGGGTGTAGGGTTTAGCGTGTAGGAGCTAGCAGCAGGCAGCTTTTAGCTTGAAGCCAGTCTAGCAAGAATCCAGATTAGAGTGTTTCTATAACCACCCGCCACCTCCCACGAGCCATACGCAAATCACATGGATTGCCACCCTTAGCTCGCCATGAAAATATTTACGAATAACTACGTACCGATGAAAACTACTAGCTAATTGCTAAAAGCTTCTATCTATTCCTCACCCTGATTTTTAGAATGAAATGCTTTATGGACATCTTTTAAATGTTTATTGGTCACATGAGTATAAACTTGAGTTGTGGCAATATTGGAGTGACCTAACATTTCCTGTACGGAGCGAATATCAGCACCATTTACCAATAAATCTGTGGCAAAATTATGTCTTAAAGTATGAGGAGTAGCTTTAACAGATAAACCAGCTTGTTTAACATATTTTTCGACAATTCTTTCGATTGATCGAGGAGTTAAACGCATGTTATCACCGTGATCTGTTGGATCAACTTGCCCTTGATATCGGATAAATAACGGTCGAAAATCATCTTTTCTTGATTCAAAATAATGTTCTAACCATTCAATAGCGCTATCAGATAAGAAGACAACTCGTTCTTTACCTCCTTTACCTACAACACCGAATTCTCGGCGTTCAAAATTAATTTGATCCCGATTTAGAGATGCCAATTCAGAAACCCTTAGACCAGTTGAGAATAATAACTCTAAAATCGCTTTATCTCGTAATCCGTCTTTTCCTACTGGATTTGGAGCTGAGAGTAGTCGAGATAAACTTTGATCATCTAAAACTTTTAGAGGAGAGGGGTCAGTTTCACCCAGTTCAATCTTTTCTGGTGAAAGTGTTTCAATATCTTGGCGTGCTAAATACTTTAGGAAAGCACGTAAAGCGATCATAAAAAAATTTTGAGTAACTCTTTTAAGTGGTTTATGAGTAACGGGATCTTGATAGTGGGCTAAATGCAGTCGATATTGGCGAATTAATTTGAGATCAATTTGTTGTGGTGTGGCGTTGCCCGCGAAATCAACAAAGCGTTGTAAATAGTGATGATAATTTCTGATTGTTAATGGAGAGGCGTTTCTTTCAATCTCTAAATATTCTAAAAAATCAGTAGTTAGTTTCGCCAGAATAGCTGGCTGATTATCATTTGACATAGATTAGAGTAAAGCTATACCTATAATGCCCAAAACAACCAAAATTCCAGCTATAGCACCCATAATGACCAGTGGTGCTGAACTTCCAGCTGGACTGAGAATTTGACCACCTTTAGTCATGTCTGTTTGGTTAGGGATAACAGTTGATGTTGGAAATTGAGCAGAGCTGCTAGCAGCACCTACAGGGAAGGGAATTGGGGCATTACCTTTAGAGGTAGAACCACTGCCGCTAGCTGTTGAGGTTGAGGCTCCAGTTCCTGCTCCTGTTCCAGATGTACCACCGGTTCCAGTGGTTGTAGTTGTGCCGCTACTGGTACAGCCTGTACCGCTACCAATCGTATAATTACCATCAGTCACTTGGGTTAACAACTCTTTGACAGTGCCTCTTTCCACCACATTAGAATCGGTTGTTTTATCTTTATTAGAGCTATCAAAATCAAAACGAATAGTCATCGGGCCAGGAGTAGCATCAGATTTTACTTGAAAACTGACGGTCGCCATATTGCCTTTACCGGAATAGGCTTGGCTAACTGAAGCGATACCAGAGATCGAGATTTTACCTGTCGATGGATCAGATGAATTTGAATAGTCTGGATAAATACTAGTATTAGTTTGAACTGCTTGTGCAGACAAGGTTAGTTTTGTAGTGTCATAGATTAAAATAGCATCCGTGCCATCAGTCTGTTCGTTAGTAGCATCTAAAACTACGGCAACCTGAAAGGTACAGCCTCGATTATAGCTACCACCAGTTGGAGAGAGAGATAAAGTTGCTGCCATAGCGGAGCTAGGGAGCATTAAACCAGCAAATATAACAATGGCAGCAGTTAACCAATTTTTTATCATTCTATTTTAATAGTAACATCTTGAACGCTTGTCAGGATATCTGCTAGCTCATCTGCATCGATCATATTACTATCAGTAGTTTCTCCAGCTTTAAAATTAAGTCTAACTGTTGTAATCCCTGGTTGGCTAGCTAGAAAAGTTAGAGTAGCTAATTGACCATTACCACTGTACGCAGCTTGAGACAGAGTGGCAATCGCTGAGATTTGAATATCCCCATTAGTACTATCTATCAATGTTATTGGATATTCTGTAAAAACATTACCCGGCCGGAAAGTTCGGAGTCGACCACTATTAGTAGCTGTTAATACGCCCGGGTCATAAGAACCCATTAAATCAATACCGTTTACTCGACGACCATTGGTATCAATGACAGCGGAGATGATGACCTCTTCCCCAACTTTATAATTTTCTTTAGTACTAATTAAGCGAATTCTTCCACCATTAGTCTCTGTTAAAACTGGCGCTGCTGCTGCTGGAACAGATTCCGGAGTTTTCCATAATTGATAAGCTTGCCAAGCTTGAAAATGCGCCCGCTGTGAAGATCCTAAAGATCGACACAGCGGGCGCA
>CAZZEB010000081.1:2446-5070 GCA_964652495.1 uncultured Gammaproteobacteria bacterium | reverse complement strand
AAATATCATAACTAAGCCAACACTTTGTGAATCAATTTTAATAAGCTCCTTACACCCAACAATTGGAATTGATACTATGATTCAACGTCGAGGTAAAAATTATCTTAATTCTTTAGCTACCGGTCCAGGAAATCTAACTCAGGCATTAGGGATTAGTTTAACATCTCAATTTCATCATATTAATGAATTTCTAATAATGAAACACCCGGTAAATATTTCGGTAAAAACGTCTAACAGAGTTGGAATAAAAGAAGATAACTTAACAAAATTAAATTTTAAGCTTATTGATCAAATTTAATACTCGATAACATATGATCATATTCTTGTTCTAATTGATTATTCCACTGACCATTACCTTCATAATTAATATAATAATTTGTGTCGTTCTTTCTAAACCATGCTACCTCACTCCATGTTCTGTTTAATTGCTGACTCAATCTAGTTAAATCTCGAATAATAATCGCCGGATATTGATCCACCATTGTATTTTTCACTTTAAGAGTTCCCGATTTTGAAGCATTTTCGCCCTCACTTTTATACCATTCATCAAATTCTTCTTGACTCTGTAATGCTCCGACAGTCTCAGGTTGCTGAAGTATAGTCACAACCAATTGTTTGAAATTTGCCGAAGTAGTCGAATCGCTGACTGATTTAGCGATTAACCTTTTTTCTGAAGTATCATTCACTTCTTCCATCACCCAATCACTCGGTAAATCGATATTAAGTCCATCAGAAGCCTTAGTTTTTTGCCAACCATCAGTATTTAATGCAACGCTACTAGGAGAGGGAGCCACAGTTGTCTTATTCTGTACCCCAGAATTTTTAAACACCACCCAGCCACCCACTAGAATAATTAAAACAACAAAAAAAGAGATAATCTTTCGCCTCACAATAAAAATTATAACAAACTATCGAATATCTAGTAGTGTTACTTTATAAAGTAACTGAAGAAGCAATCATCTCTTTAGTTCTTCGATTAGGTATCTTGAAGAATAATTCCTTACATTCTGGTTTACAAAAGGCCAATCCAGTTTCTTGATCTCGGCAATTATTACAACAAATATAGTGATAGTGACATACGTCGTACTCACAATTTACATAAGTATCACAAGTCACACCACAGTGATAGCAACTTCCCACTACCTGATGATCTGGAGAATCAATATTAAAACCTAAGGTTAATCGATTATCAAAAACATAAAGCTTTCCCTTAAAATGTTGATTTGGATATTTTTCCATATAAGTATGAATACCATCTTTTAATTGATAGACATCATTAAAACCATTAGTCTTTAAGAAACCTGAAGCTTTTTCACAACGGACGCCGCCTGTACAAACTGTTAGGACAGTTTTATCTTTTAAATGTGCTAATTTAGGCAAACTCTCAGCTAAATCATAAAAATTATGCAGACCAGAAAAAATCGATCCTTCAAAATATCCCGATG
This sequence comes from uncultured Gammaproteobacteria bacterium, assembly GCA_964652495.1. Classification (GTDB taxonomy): domain Bacteria; phylum Patescibacteriota; class Microgenomatia; order Daviesbacterales; family UBA10151; genus CAYTXH01. The sequence goes on along the minus strand of CAZZEB010000081.1, from coordinate 3,625 downwards.
CGTATTCATAATCATTTCTCATATCGACAATATAAAATTCTTTTTTCGTTTCAAACCATTCATGAAGTTCCTCGCTAGTTAAATATTTACCAGTTACTTGATTCGGATCTAAATCTAAGAGATGAGCTGTCACTATTTCTGGTCTAACCTTTACTGATAATTTGGGAAATGCTGAACCAGTCCCCTCACTAATTTTAAAATTAATGTCTGAGAATTCCTTATATTGCTTCAATGCATCCATGTATTTCTGACAATTTTCTACAGTCCCTTCAACTGTCCCATTAATTCCCTCTTTTGCAATAATAATTCTTCCAGTTAAGCCCAATTCTTTGCCTAAGATCTTTTGTTCATCACGAATCTTCTCAGGGTTTTCTAAAGCCACATATTTGTAATAAAGTAATACTTGATAGTTATTCATTTCAGTTATGTATTTTACTAAATTCCGACAATAATATGTAGTGCTCAACTTACAATATTGTTTTAATATATAACTATTTAAGGAGGTGGTTATCATAGATATTTCAATCAATATTATCCGAATAGCAATCGCTGGGATTGCCAGTATGGCACTTGGCTTTATTTGGTACTCACCTTATGTTTTAGGTAAGCCTTGGATGAAATTAATGGGCTACACAACAGAATCTTTAAAAGAGGCACAAAAGCAGATGGGCAACTTATATCTTGTAAGTTTTATTGCTGCTTTATTAACTGCCTATGTTTTATCAAATGCTATTAATATCTCAGCAGAATATTTTCGAGTAACAAGACTTGATGCCGGACTATCCACAGCTTTTTGGATGTGGGCAGGTTTTATTGCGCCAGTCCAATTAACCGATGTCATATTTGGTAGCAAAAAATGGAAATTATGGGCAATCAATACTGGCTATCAGTTAGCAGCAATTATGCTAATGGGAGTTATCATTAGTTTAATTTAAAAAGGATTAGTGAGTATGAGGCGTAGTATCGCCGTCAGTGACATCAACTTCAACAATATCTTGAATTGATTGACCATCAACAGCGTACTCTTTATGATTGTTATTGTTTAAGGTCACTTTGATCTCATTTTTTCCGTGACTCAATTCTCGAATATGAAACCATTCACCATATAGTCGAGACATCATGACTCCATTAACATATAAATGCCCGTGTCCGTGATTATCAACATGTTCCTTGTTAGCT
>CAZZEB010000081.1:0-2436 GCA_964652495.1 uncultured Gammaproteobacteria bacterium | reverse complement strand
TCTTCAGGTGAAAAAGTATAGTTTGTAGTTATCAAATGTAAATTATACCCCCCTTTAGCATCTTTCTCCACTTCTAGTTTAACTGTGGGAGCTACAGCTTTATCAACTTCAATTTGCTCATGCTTCATCATCTCCATAGTAGTTGGAGCTAAACTGGGTTGTGTCATTAAATTTGCAGATTTTGAATGAGAAATACGCGACTGAATCACAACTCCTAAAACAACTCCAACTATTAAAGCAGCAACGACATACATTTTACTTTTCACTAAATTAAGATTAAATGATTTTTATTTAGAGTGCAATAACTTATGTAGATATTATTTAATTACTTTCGATATACTTTTTGAAATTATTTAAAATTGCTTGCCAACCTTCTTGCTGCATTTCTCTTGGATTTTCGTTCTCAGGGTCAAAACTCTCAATTATTTTGACACCTTCGGGAACTTCCAGGAATTCCACTTTGACATGACGTCTACCCTGCCCTTCTGAAGCATTTTGCGTAAGAGGGTCTTCCATCACATACTCAATCAATTCACCTTCTTCAACTTGTTGATATGTAGCAGCTAAATCAAATTGAGCACTTCCATCTTTAGCAGCCATTGTTATAACCATCTTTCCACCTACCTTAAGATCATTTTGGGCAGCTGGACATTTCCAATCATCTGAAGCGAAAGCCCAATTCATAATATGCTCAGGCTGGTTCCAATATTCCCAAACTTTAGCGATGTCGGCGTTAACTTCAGCTTCAACAGTAATCGGCTCTTGGTTCATAAAATGAGTATAACATAGGGCTTTTGATATTCAGGTATTAATGCCGTAAAATTTCAGTAAGCATATGTTTGAAGATCAAAAATTAATGCTTTAATTATTTATAAAATATTTAACACCGTGGACTTATATATACATCGATCATCTTATCTAATTCCAAATTTTCTTTTTTGCGAGTATCTTTCTTTACTGATAGCTGTGCTGATCCATCAACCCAAGGTAATAAACTTCCATTCCATACACTTCCTCCTATCTTAGCAACGACAGGAATTATTCCTCTTTTTTCTAAATGTTTTAATTGCTGACGTATTTCTATCGGTACATGAACATACCACCAAGTTCCATCTTTATCTTTTTCTAATCTTGCTTGAAAATGTATCTGTTCCATAAAACTAATATTATAAATATTAACTAGATAATGACAATTGATAGTAAACCCTAGAAAGTCTTAATTCTTCATACGAATACTTATTATCAAAATACTTATGAACTATTCCAACTTTGTCAGTACCATACTTTTCCCACGCTTTTTCTATGTCAGCAAAATGCAGCAATATTTTGCTTGGTATTAGTTTTTCTATATCAAACACATCGAGTTTTCTAAACTCTACTAATTTCTCAACGTGAGCAATAATTGTCCCTAATGTCAGATCTCTTTTCTTGGCAATATCAGCCAAAGACACTCCCGATTTTATTAATTCCAATGATTGATCATAAGTAGATATTTCATTAGATGCCTTAAGAAAACCTCCTAGGTAAATTTTATATTCGTCTATCAATTTATCTATCTTTTGTTCACCCAATTTTATAACTTCATTTTCTAATTCAAAAGATTGTCTTCTAAAAATTTGATCAATCTCCAAAATTTTCGGATGAACTTCTAATGCCCGACGATTAATCCCCAATAAGTATAATCCCGACAATGACCTTACTCGTGATATAGCCACATAACCTTGTCCATATTCAAAAGCATTAGAAAGATCAATTACTGCACTATCTAAAGTTACTCCTTGGCTTTTATGAATAGTCATTGCCCAAGCTAATCGTAAAGGTAATTGCTTAATCATCGCCAATACTCTATCTCCATCCATAATTGTCCAATCCATTTTTTTGACTTCGATCTTTCGACCTGATTTTGTAATCACCACCGGGTTTCCTACCTTATTAACCTCTAACACTGTCCCAATAGTCCCATTCACAAATCCTTCTTCGAAATTATTCTTTGTGAACATCACCAATGCACCTTCTTTAAGAATCAACTCTTGTGGAGACAAACATCCTTTAATCAACTGTTCTACTAGTATTTCTAAACCATAAGTTTCCATTTTAAATATATATTCTTTGCCTGAAATCGCTTGAAGTCTTTGATCATTAACAGCGTTAACATTAATATTATGTGAATATAATCTAGTTATATCTTGTGATGCATCTACTGTAACCATCCTCTCAGCCAAAATCTCACCTGCAGATTCCAGATCATCAGCTGACCGTATCCAGCTAAGCACTTTCAAAAACCGATCATCTTCCTGACGATGTTGTTCAGTTAAGTAACAGACCTTGAAATCAGCAGCTTCCCACACAGGTGCTATAAATGAAAATTCTGCCGTCTGCTCTCTATCCACAGGTGGTAGCTGAAAAAAATCACCAACCAAGATCACTTGAAGATCA
>CAZZEB010000080.1:0-5104 GCA_964652495.1 uncultured Gammaproteobacteria bacterium | reverse complement strand
GGCAAGGCTTGCAGCGAACGGAAATAATTCCTGCCAATCTTGCTTTTGGAGCGATGAAAATTTAAAAAATCGTTGAGAGAAAAGGCTTCGTTGTTTTTGTTTATCCACCTGCGTGTTGAGCGCTGCCAATTTTTTATAATAATCGACATTGTCTAAAATTTTCTTTTTGGCTTGCGCTGATTTTATTTCTTCTGCTTCTCTTGCAAAAATCATTGGATTAATAATAAATTCTTCTATTTGCTGATAACACCTCTCTATATACTGTCTAGTTTGTAAACTAAGATTTAATTTAACTATCTCGGAGAGATCAAAAAATTCCATCTTTTGACCTTCATCACCAAGTTTTAGATTATTGTATTCATTTTCATTGAGCCATATTACATAGCGGTATACGTTGACTTTATTAAAATATGTGGTTTTTCCTAACCAATGAATATCATTTGGAATTATTGAAATCTCTTCTTCTAATTCACGTTTTAGTGTTTCTAATGGCTCTTCACCTTCTTCAATACCCCCGCCGGGAAAGTTCCAAGTATTTGGATTTGGAATATCCGGTTTGTTATCTCGAAGTACTAATAGTATTTTATTGTTATAAATAACAAATGCTTTGGCTCCGTGTTTTAATACCATTAGCTTTTTGTGTAGTGCTGTAAAGTATATATCCAATCTTCGTCATCTTGATTGTTTAGAAGCTTTTGATTGAGTAACCATAATAAATATTCTTTATCAGTGGTAGCGACTTCAGCTACTGTTTTGTCTTTGTATTTTCCAAAATTGAATTTATAAAATAAAGAAGGATGACTTGATACTTCGATCATTTTTTCGATAGCTGTTTCTTTACTGCCTGTTTCTGAAATCATCTTTTGTAACAGTCTGTCAAAGATAGCTTCTAAAACCATGACATCACCAACTGCATCATGGGCAGTGCCTTCAACTTCTAACTCTAAATAATAACGAAGAAACTGTAAGTTATATTCTGGGATAACGCTATTTTTATCTAAATAACGGGCAACTCGAAGTGTGCAAATATGGTGAGGAACTTCTAATCCTTCAGCTTTGAGCATTTCAATATCAAATTTGGCATTATGGGCGACTAAAATATGATTAGGTAAAATCTCTGCTAATTTCTTAGACATGTCGCTGCCAATAAAAGCAGCTTTATCCTCAACCATTTTATTTGTTATATGAGTGATACTCATAGATTTGATAGAGATAGGGATTGGTGGTTTGAAATACTCACATTCAACTTGATCTGTTATTTTATAGCAAACTTGAGTTAGCCGGTCATTTTTAGGATCATTGCCAGTAGTTTCAGTATCGATAAATAGTAATTCCATAAACTTGGTTGATTATATGTTTAAATAGCTAGTGAATCAATATTAACTGCCGGCTAAACGGTAGTGATATTCAGGTAGTAATTGTTGAATAGGGTTAGCGTGATCTAATCCAAAGCGTAGATCTTGAGTTAATCCCTCAGCATATAAAGTTTGATTGCCTGCAAGTAATCCTCGGGCGATGGCGATTCTTCTGGTTCGATCACTGTGAGACAGCGCATTTTCTTCAGGAGATCCCATCTGACTTTGATGAGATTCAAATGCTTGTAGTTTTAGATTAAAGACTGATTCAGGTAATCTGATTAAATCGCTGACAGGTGCAAACTGTCCGCTTGGGGCTAAAGCCCCTTCTGGATCAACATAATATAAGGCAATTAGTGGTTTTTCTTTTGATTTTGATAAATCAGAAAGTCGAGATTTCCATATGGCATGACGAGTGATTTCTGAGCTTGCTTGATGATCAGGATGATAGTCTACGATTGGATGAGTAATAATTATATCCGGATTAAAATGAGTAATAAATTGCGCTGCATTAGTGATCGTATGTTGATTAACTGATAGTTGTGCATCTGGAATCATCATATTGTGATATTCGGCCCCAAGTAGTTTAGCCGCAGTTGTTGCTTCCTGATGTCTTACTTTAATAGCTTCATCAGGCGATAGATTTTCGCAACCTAATTGTCCATCAGTTAATGCTAGAAAAATTACCCGATTGTTACGATCAGTTAAAAGTTTTGTAATGCCGCCGAAGAATTCTTCTGCGTCATCTGGATGTGCTGATATTACTAATATTGTTTTTGACATAAAAAAACCCCCATCGCTGGAGGCGTTACAAGTTCATTGAAGATCGCCCCCATATTTTATGTGGTGATACAGCAACAAAAATTGTTTCGAAATAAAGACATTAATTAAATTTAACTTCTATTCAAATGTTTGTCAAATTAATCTTCGGAGATGTTCAAATCAATCTTGTTTAATTGGTTTCTTCTGGTTAAATAATCAGGAATAGATTTGCGAACTAATGCCCAAAATCTATGTGAATGATTCATTTCTTTAAGATGACAAAGTTCATGGACAATGACAAGATCGGCTAGTTCAGGGGGGATAAGTGCTATTCGGTAATTAAAACTAAGGTGACCATTACTAGTACAACTTCCCCAGCGAGATGACTGGTTGCGGATGGTTATTTGAGTGTATTTATAACCATAGAATTGATTAAAGTACTCGAGTCTTTGCTTAGCGATTTGTCTAGCAACTGGCTTGTTTCGGATAAACTCTCGTTTTAATTCGGCATCAGATTTTAGATTTGTGGTTGGATTGATTTTACTTAAATGATGGAGAATCCAATTGGCTTTAGATATTAGAAATTGATCAATTAAGATTTGAGGAATTAATTTTGGTGCTGAAACCTTTATTTTTCCAAATCGATCAATACTGATTCGAAGTCCAGTAGTTCGGAATGATTTTGTTAATTGATATTCAACTAATTGATCGTTGAGTTTGATTTGCATAGAAGCGAGATTATTATACTCGACTGGTCAAGGTATTTAATTAGCGTTTTTTATGTTTTTTGGAATTAGATCTTACAAGAGTAAAGTGATACATCAAATAAACTAAATTGGTAATTAGACCGCAGAAGAAGAACATGGCTAATAGATTTGGTGTATAGAATATTTCTAGAACATCACTAATAACAACTAACGGATCAGTAAAGACATACCAAGAATGAGTCCTTTGAAACTTTCCTAACACTAATGCTAATCCAATCGCAAAATTTAGAATTGCGATAATAGCTAATGCTAAATCACCCGTAGGATCAATACGAATCGCTTTGAAAAATTTGCTCAGTGGTCTCATCGCCAATAAATAACTAACAATTCCGATGATAAATAGAACGATATATTGAAGAATTATAATTTGTTCTTCTTGACCACTAACTTTTGGGAGTTGGGCAATAAAGTGTTCAATATCTGTTAGTAAATAAATAGTATTGGGTAAAAATAATATCCAAAGCGGTAAAAAGATATAACTCAGTTTATTATTGAGGTAATAATATATCCAACCAAATACAACTCCAGCTACAGCAAGGGAAACATTGAAGGACATCCAATCTAAATTATCTAGGGCAATGGGCATTAGTGTATTATACCTACTTTTGTCAGATTTATTAAGTTTAAGAGATAAGATTTTAGTAATTGATGCTGGGAATAAGCTTATAGACTAAGAAATAGATATATAGTATATTCTTTTCCATATATGGCTATTGAGCGGTTGAGTTTTCCTAAACATCTGAAAATGGAGCAAGGCGTCGAATTAGAATCTGATGATTTAGCGACATTATCTTCCCAAGTTAATGGATTATTATCTAGATTTGGTATGCACTCTGAAAGACTGACTGAAGGAAATTATGATCTTACACCGCAAATATGGCAGCCGAGCGTGTATAAAGCTGAATTAACGGTAATGAGATCGGGGAGTGGCTTGGTGCGAATGATTCCACTGGATGTATATGCAACGACTAGGGTATTAGGAAGGGATGGCTTAAAAGAGCCGGTACATGGAGGGAGAGTAATTAAATTGCCAGAAGATATTCCCTGTTTTATGCTATTAGGTCCAAATGAAGATCGTCAAAGTACACATCTATACGAATTGATTTTTCATCATCCAGTACCTAATCCTAAACAGGGGAGATTTACAGTTTAATTAAATTTTTTTATAACATCCCATTTTCAGTAAAGGAGTAATAATTATCTTTCGTAACAATTATGTGATCGATTACATTAATAGCTAAAATTTTTCCACCTTCAACCAAACGTTTTGTTGTTTCATAATCTGCATCTGAAGGATAGATCTCTCCACTAGGGTGATTGTGGACGATAATTATTTTTGCTGCATGACGACGGATAGCGGACTCAAAAGTTTCTCTGGGATGAACTATACTTGCGGTTAATGTTCCGATAGAAATAGTATCTATTCCAAGAACTCTATTTCGACTATCTAGCGAAACAATACCATAGTGTTCTCTGGAATAATGTCCGAATCGTTCAATTAAAACGTCAGCGATCTTATCGAAATTTGTTGCTTTATCGTAACGGTTTAGGTGGTGTTGTTTTAATCTTTTTTGGAGCTGAAAACAGGCTATAATTTGTGCAGCTTTGGCAATACCTAAGCCTTTAATTTGACAGAGATCGTCTATAGATGCATTTGCTAAATTTTCGAGCGATCCAAATTTTGAAAGAATTCTTTGACTGATTACCATGACGGGTTCGTCTTTTATCCCACGTCCTAAAATTAATGCAATTAACTCTTGAATAGATAGTGCTTCAGGACCATATTGCTGTAACCGTTCCCGGGGTTTTTCGAAGTTTGGAAGATCGTTTAAAGTCAAAACGCTCATCTAATTGAGCAGTAGGGTAATTATACTTAGCTTTACTGAAAGTGCAACTAGGTAATTAATGTTTATGGTGTACTTTTATGACCGTGATTTAGACTAATTAGTAATCAAATTATATGTAATCGATAAAGAGAGTATTATCGATTAGATGCTTGAATTTAGTGAGTGGGGATGTTAATTTTTGAGTATGGTGAAGAAAATAATTTTTTGGCCATTGTTAATAACTTTAGGGATGATAATTACAATTGTATTTCCGATTGTAGCAGCGATTATCGGATTTCCAAATTTCATTATGGGATTTCCATTTAAATATCTTAGTTTAGGTTTTTTTGGAGGAAGTTATGATTTATTCTTATTCTTACTCAATATTATCTTT
>CAZZEB010000079.1:0-5127 GCA_964652495.1 uncultured Gammaproteobacteria bacterium | reverse complement strand
TTGAGATTGTGGCTAAAACTACCTCTCCGGCGAATATATTACCAAAAAGTCTGAAAGAAAGCGAGACTACCTTTGTAACTTCAGAAACTAGCTCTAAAACTCCCACAAAAAGCATTATTGGATTGAGAGAAAACCATTTTTTGAGATAGCCACCAACACCAAGGTATTTAACTGCGTAGTAGTGTGTGAGTCCAGCTGATACTAAAGCTAGACCTAAAGTCATATTTAGATCTGATCCCATAGAACGCAGAAGTGGAATCCAGACGGTATGACCTTCTTCAACTCGGTTGAATCCAATGGTGGCAAATCCTGGGAATAGTCCTAATAGATTGGCTGTAAAGATGAATAGAAAGAAAGTCAGTGCAATAGGAAAGAAAACTTTGGCCTTATCGGCTGCTAAATCTTTGGCTAAGGTATAAACAGCATCAATCACTATTTCAAACATTCCTTGAAGACGGGAAACAGGGACTAATGCCATTTTCCTGGTAGCTGCAATACTTAAAGCGATCAAAATCGCCATTACGATCCAAGATACAAGTAAAGTATTTGTAACTGGCAAAGGTCCAAGATATCCCAATGTTTCAGGAGCTAAAACGATATGTGAAGAGCCTCCTTCACCATGGCCTCCTTCGACAGCATGTTCGGTAGTTCCTGTCGGATGACCTTCAGTAGAAGCTGCATGTTGATTGTTTTCAATAGTATGTTCTTCTTGAATTATTTGTTCTGAGAGATCACTGGGTACATTGTGATCAATATTTGTATTTGTAGCATAGACGTCCATAACGCGGTAATTGTAGTAAAAATGAGTCTGAGGCGCAATAGATCCGTAAATGAAGACAACTGAGATTGACTTTGGACCTATAATAATATATACTGGCCCTTCTATCTTGACGTGGCACAAAATATTGTATAAAGTCTGTCGTTCTATACAATTTTCAAAATATGGCAAATTTAAACAAACAATTATCTATGAATCAGTCCTTAGTCAAAGTAAAAAGTTTATTTTCCAGAATTGGTTATTTGGGTAAGAAAAGTGTTCAAAGGATTTCAAAATTTATTTCCAAGCGTCCATTTGTTAGTTTTCTTTTAGCACTTATCATTTTATTAGCTTTGATTGTGCTAGGAAGTACAGTTTTTAAAGCCAAACCTACAGAGCAACCAAAACAGGCGACTGTTAAATCTGTTCAAACTTTCAAAATAGGTTCTTCACCAAAAATCTCTACACAGGCTCAGGTTGAAAAAACTGGAGTAATTAAAGTAGTAGCCCAGATGCCTGGTATTGTTTCATACATCAATGTAGTTGAAGGAGATGTTGTCAGCAAAGGTCAAAATCTGATCGGTTTAGCTTCAAATTACCAAGGTGGAAATGCTCTATCTGTAGCCCGACAAATCTCTCAGACACAAAATAATCTTTCTAATCAAACATACGATACTCAGAAAGATCTAATCTCAAAACAAAGAGAAGTTGCTGAAAGAACCGATGCTAATGCTGATCAGCTTCGAGATATTGCCAACAGATCTTTAGAAGAATCTCGGTCTTTGCTGGATTTAAATGAATCTTTGTTAGCTTCACTGGATGCTCAGATTTCGCAATCAACTGGTTCCGCCCAAGCTAGTTTAAATGGTCAAAAAGCTCAATTTTTAGGTGCTATCAATCAGTTGAAACAGGGAATTCGTCAATCTGAGTATCAATCAGCATCTGATCGTCCACCAGCTCAATTGTCTGATTTGGGCAGAGAAATTACTTTAAAAAATTTAGATATTCAAGAAAAATCTTTAGAGGCAAATAAGCAAATTTCCAATCTGTCTCTCTTAGCATCGCAAATTACTGAAGCTCAAATGTATCCGGCAGCTCCTTTTGCAGCTACTATTGAGCGAATTCATGTTCGAGTAGGGGAATCGGTAAATCCTGGAACCGTCTTAGCTACTTTAAATCAAACCACTGATGATATTGTTTTAAATGCATTGGTGCCTGCATCAACAGCTAAAAATATTTCGAAATTTGAAAAATCCACTATTCATATTGGTGAAAAGACTTTGGATTTGGCTCCATACTATGTTTCCTCTGAAGCCACAAACGGCCAAATGTATTCAGTGTTATATGTATTGGGTGATGAATATAAAGAGCTTTTTACTGATAAATCATTTGTTCAAATTGATATTCCAGTTGGTGCTCCAGATACAAACTCAGTGGTGCCGTTTATCCCACTTGATGCTATTTTTCAGACTCAGGATGAGTCCGTGATTTATATTGTTAGTGAAGGTAAAGCTAAATCTAGAAAAATCCAGTTGGGACAAGTACAGGGTCGTTTTGTAGCAGTAACCGATGGGATCGGAGCCAATGATGAAGTGATTTTATCTCGAACTGTGGTTGAAGGAGATCAGATCAGAATAAACCAATAACCCAATATACAAATATACAAATTCCAAATTAAATTGGACATTTGACATTGGATTATTTGTTTATTTGTTTATTTGTTTATTTGTTTATTAAATTGTTATGAACTATGGATACTGCATCAACGTATTTAAGCAAACTCAAATTTGATCCAAGGTTGCTAGCTGGGTGGGTTGCCAGTTATTTAACCAACCTCCGATTTTTGGTATTAATCGTCTTGGGTATTATTGCTTTTGGTACCCAGGCCTACTTTGCTCTACCACGAACCCTAAATCCAGAAATTAAGATCCCGATCGTTATTATTTCCACTGTATTACCGGGAGCAAATCCAGCTGATATCGAATCGCTGATCACTGTACCGGTAGAAGATGCAGTGAGAGGTGTAGATGGAGTAAAGACGGTAACTTCAACTTCTCGTGAATCTGCATCGGTAGTTCAGATCGAATTTGAATCTGGATATGATGCTGATAAAGCTAAATCAGATGTGCAGTCAGCAGTGGATGCCGTGGGCGATTTACCAGAAGATGCTTTGGATCCAAATGTTCAAAAACTTGATTTTGAAAATCAGCCTATTTGGACGTTTTCTTTGGCAGGAGCTAAAGATCGGGGAAGTTTGATTCGATTTTCTAGAGACTTGAAAAAAGAATTAGAAGATTTAGCTAGCATAGATAAAGTTGAAATCACTGGCTTGGATGAACAGGAAATTCAAATCGTTATCAAGCCGGCAGTGATCTCGACTTACGGTATAAATCCTCAAAGCTTATTGGGAGCTATTAAAAGTGGTATCAGCTCTTTTCCAGCTGGAAATGTCAAAACTGCTGATTCGACCTTTTCACTTAGTATTGATCCGGAGGTTACAACTGTTGATGAGCTAAGGGAGACAAAAATTAATTTAAATAGCCAAGTGGTCGCTTTAGGGGATATTGCAGAGATTAAAGAGATCTCGAAACCTGATCAGAATGAATCGTATTTACTTCATGACGGAGAGATTAGTTCTTCGGTTACCTTCTCGGTATTTCGTTTGTCGGGAGTGAACTTTGATATTGCCGATAAAGAAGCTCAAGATAAAGTTAATGAAAAAATTTCTCAAACAGGCAATGGTTTTAAAGTTCTGACTATTTTGAATACTTCCGAGCAAATTGGCGAAAGTTTTCAAGATTTGCAACGGGATATTACTTTAGTAATTACTTTGGTTTTTGTAGTGCTATTTCTATTTTTGGGTATTAGGCAAGCCTTTGTTTCAATGTTGTCTATCCCGTTAACTTTTTTGCTGACCTTTATTGTGATGAGCATGACAGGTATCTCACTATCCTTTTTAGCCACCTTCTCGCTTTTACTTTCTCTGGGATTATTGGTTGATGATGCAATTGTGGTGATTTCAGCCATGACCGCTTATTACCGTTCTGGAAAGTTTACTCCTTTAGAGACCGGACTTTTAGTTTGGAAAGATTTTTGGGTAGCTATTTTAACTACTACTATTACCACAGTTTGGGCATTTATTCCTTTACTGTTGTCATCCGGAATCATCGGTGAATTTATTAAACCGATTCCGATAATTGTATCAGCAACTTTAATTGGCTCCATTTTTGTTGCACTTTTTATCATCTTGCCTTTGATGGTATTTCTTTTGAAACCAAAATTACCTTTTCGGATACAAGTTTTAGTGCGTGTTTTATTGATTGGCTTAATCTTGGGTGGCTTTTATTTTGCAGTGCCAAAAGGAGCTCTCTTGGTACCTCAGTTGGTGGTTTTAGCGATCTTTGTTTTAATCGTTTATCTGATTCGTGATGCGATTAGTACTTTCTTTTCCAAAAGATTTTTAAATAAACCAGGTTCAAAAGAACGTTTCAATCAAATTATGGATCAAGGAGTAATTAGTTTTGGTGGTATTGAAAGAGCTTACAACCGGTTGATTCACCAAATCTTATTATCAAAATCGGCTCGTCGAAATACCATTATTATGGTGGTTATCTTTTCAATATTTTCTTATGCTTTGGTTCCAGCTGGTTTGGTTAAATCGGAGTTTTTCCCAGCTTCAGATGAAGATACAGTTTATGTTTCAGCAGAATTGCCGGCTGGAACTAATTTACAAGTTTCCCGTCAAGAGGCTTTAGCTTTGCTGGAGCGATTCAAACAAACTCCGGATATGGAAACTGTATCTTTGGAAACAGGACGAACATTTGGAGCAGATTTTGGAGGACCATCTGCAGGTGGATCGAATACTTTTTTGTACTCAATTGCTTTACATAAAAAGAGGGAGCATACCTCGTCAGAAATAGCCCAATCTTTACGAAGTACTTTTGCTGATTACACAAAAGGCAAAATCTCAGTCCAGGAAGTGTCAGGTGGACCACCTGCAGGGGCTGATTTGCAAATCAAATTATTTGGTCCTGATTTGAAATCGTTGGATGATTATGCCAATAAAGTTCAGGATTATTTAGCCTCACAGCAGGGTGTAAATAATATCAGTAAATCTATTAAGCCGGGGACAAGTAAATTGTCATTTGTACCTGATCAAGTTAAACTGGCTCAAAATAACATCAGCTTGGATCAGCTTGGTTTTTGGTTGAGACTTTATGCGTCTGGTTTTAAAGCTGATGAACTGAAGTTTTCTGGTGATCAGGATCTCACTGAAGATGTCACTATCCGTTTGGGTTCATCAACTCAAACAGTTGAGGATCTGACATCCATCATTATTCCGACTCAAAATGGCAATGTGTCGCTTTCAT